>JBOHVR010000097.1:0-7460 GCA_050735755.1 Binatia bacterium | reverse complement strand
CCTTGTGGTAGTCGGATTTGCAGAGACGCCTTGGCCAAGAGTGCTAAAACCATTTCTCAGAGGCGTTCGATGATTCGGTAAATGCGGCTTTTGGGTCGGTGCGGACCGACAATGCCGAGCTTCACCATGGCGCGGATGTCGCGGTAGGCCATGTCGCGATCGACTTCGGCAACGCGTTGATAATCGGCGGTCGAAAAGACTTTACCGTGCGCGTAGGCATAGGCCAATAAGCGCCGTTGCCTAAAATTGACTTCCGCTGGTTTGAACTGGTTGAGCCAACGCAAGGTCACCTCATCGTAGATCGGGGTATTCCGCAGAGTGACCGTAAAGAAAAATCCCTCGTTCGCCAGGTCAGGGGGATACAGACCATGCTGCTCCATTTCCTGAAACATGCGCGGTACGCCCTCGCCCATTTCGCGCAGAAAGCCCAGGTCCGCCAGCACCCGGACCAAGAGCGGATTGCGGGAAAAATGAATCCTCTTTTGGGCGCGGAGTTGCTCCAACGTGACCGGCGCCGGAGGAGAGCCGGGGCTGCGCACTTCGATGCGGTCGTCAAACATCCATACCTCAATGGAGGCTCCGGTGATGCCGTAATCGCGATGAGCCACGGCGTTGACCAACGCTTCCTGCCAGGCGAACGCCGGGTATTCCAACCGCTCGCGAAAGAAAAGATCGTGGAGAATCATTCTTTCCCGGATATGCTCTTTGATGCGACCTACGGCTTCGTCAATGAGGTGGCAGAGGGGAGCCTCGAACCGCACTCGCTTGATGACGTTCAGGGAAGCGCCGTGCTGGCGCTCGGTGCCTTGGTACTTGACGAAATCGATGCCGCACCGGGGGTGCCACTGCGATGGATCCCTGGCCAACAAGAGCAGCCCTGCCATGGTCAACGCGGGTTTGTCCATCGGCCCGTCGAGGAGATGGTAGGTTTTCTGCAGGATGGCTTTGGGATTGCCGGAGTGATTGGCTTTTTCCAAAAGGAGCTGAACCAGATCCTGATCGAGGTCGTCCCAACTTGCGCCGGGCACGTGTTGCCGCTCATAGTAAAACAGTCTCTTGGCCTCGCGAATGCTGTAGATCTGTTCCGCCGCTAGCGAAGGGTTTTCCGTTGCAATGCGGTAGAAGGTTCGGCCTCCGCTTATACGGTAAACTTCCAGCCCGGCCCCAACCTGGAATTTGAGCAGAAGAAGATTGCCCAGATGGATCTTCTCACAGGAAGAGTAGAGGGGAGGCGTAAGCAGCGCCTGAGGAGCTTGAATGATTTCCTGCAGCTCTTCCCCTAAGTAAGGAGTGCCCGTGACGCTTTTATCGGGCTCGACGCCGATGACCAGGGTTCCGCCGTCGGCATTGCACATGCCTCCCAGCAGGCGCGCGACCTCGCGACAGAGTTCCTCTAAAGACTTCTTCTTGGCGCCGCCCTTCTTGTACTCATAGGCGCTGACGAATTCGAGGAACTGGCCGCGCTCCTGCCGCAATAAAAGTCCGAGTTCGTCGCCTTGCATGGCTCGTCACGTTAAGACGCCGTCTGGGCATTGAGATGGACAGCCTCGAGCACAATTTGGGCGGAGGTATAAAGGTCGTTCAAGTCGAGCCATTCGTGAACGGTATGGATCTCGCGCATACCGGTCGAGAGGTTGGCCACCTCGAGTCCTTTTTTGTTGAGGACATTGGCATCGCAACCGCCCCCCGTAGCCATGTTCTTGAGTTCGAGGCCGAGACTGCGAGCCGCCGCGTGAACCAGACGGACGATGCGCGACCCTTCGGGGACAGCCATGCGGTCGTAGTCTCTCTCAATGCGCGCGGTAATTTTCCCGACGTAGCGTTGACCGTCAACCTCAAGCGCGGCCTCGGACGCCGCCTGTTCCAGGCACATGCGCATATGTTGGGTTTGCCGCTCCAACTTCTCCTCATTGTGGCTGCGGGCCTCTCCCCGCAGCCGCACCGAAGGCGGGACGATGTTGACGGCCGCGCCTCCCTGGATGATGCCGATGTTCGCGGTGGTTTCCTCGTCAATCCGGCCCAATCGCATTTGCGCGATTCCGCGCGCGGCAATCTGAATAGCGCTGATGCCTCTCTCCGGACAAACGCCCGCGTGGGCCGCCACGCCCTCCACTTCGAGTTCCAAGCGGTTGGCCGCCGGGGCGCGGGTGAAAAGGAACCCGATCGAGTCGCTATCAAGCACAAGACCGGTGCGGGCGCGCAAGCGCGACGTGTCGAGACACTTGGCGCCCAAGAGTCCCGCCTCTTCACAAATCGTAAAGACTACGTCGATGTCACCATGGGACATGTTTTCCTGGTTGAGCACGCGCAAAACCTCGCAAATAATCGCGACCCCGCTTTTGTCGTCACCGCCGAGCACGGTGCGGCCGTCCGTATGCAATATCGTGCCTTCGAGGATGGGCACGACTCCCTCGCCAGGCACAACCGTGTCCATGTGCGCGGAAAGGAGGATCGGCGTGGAGTTCGGCGCGTTGCCGCGAAAGTGCGCGATGACGTTGCCGACGTTGCCGCCGACCTTCTCGCCGGCGCCGTCAATCCACACCTCTGCGGCGCCCAGATCGTGCAATTCCCTTTGCAGACGCATGGCGATCGCGTGCTCTTTGCGCGACAAGCTGTCAATTCGAATCAGTTCTATCAACAGGTTCTTTAGTCTTTCTTTTTCGATCAAAACAGGCTCCTACGATCACGAGTCGATGAAAGGCTGGTTGATGTAACGTTGCCCGATTGTAATGCAGATCCTAACGAGATGTCCACACTCGAGTGAGGTCATCGCCCGTGGTCATAACGAACAGAATCCCCAGCCAATAGAAACCTCGGCTAGGAACCGTGGAGACTGAAGATTGGAACGGTAAGGAAGCTGGCGAATGAGACCACCACGGCGCGCTGCTTCGATTATCTCGGATAAGATTGTGTCGGCGTGGCTGCGGTACTGGAAGAGAGCCATTGACGCGTCAGCACGTCGTCCATGGTGCCCCCGATTAAAATCAGCAACCAGAAAAACCCTGCGCCGACGAAAACCCAGGTGAGCCCGTCGCTGTAGCGGACGTGCATAAAATAAAGAATCACCAGGGTCGCTTTGACGACGGCGATCGTGATTGCGACGACCGTGTTGAGCCCGCCTCCCAAATCGATGAACGCCGCGCCGGTAGTGAGCAGCGTCAGCGCGAGTAGCGATCCGAATACGACCGCGTAACCTCTGATCGAAATCGGCGGCGCGGATTTCATAGATGCCGTCCCACCAGGTACAGCAACGGAAACAGAAAAATCCACACGATATCGACAAAATGCCAGTAGAGACCGGTGATCTCGACGGGGGTGTAGTAATACGGCGAAAAGCGGCGGCGGCGCGCCTTGACGATGAGCGCCGTGAGAAGACCGATTCCGATGATCATGTGCAGAGCATGCATGCCGGTCATGGCAAAATAGAAGGAAAAGAAGATCTCTGCCGGTCGCGCTGACGGGCCGTCAAACCTAAAAGAGCTTCCGGGCACCAGATGCTCGTCGAACTTGGTGTAGTATTCGAAAAACTTGATGCCGAGAAAAACCAAGCCGAAAAAAATCGTCAGGAGCAAGAATCTAACCACCGCCCGGTTGTCGCCCGCCTCCGCACCGTGGACGGCTAAAGCCATAGTAAAACTGCTGCAGATGAGGACGGCCGTGTTGATGCTGCCCAGCAGAACATCGAGGTGGTTACTCGCGCCCGCGAATGCCTGCGGGTAAGCGGATCGATAAACGGTATAGCCAAGAAACATGCCGCCAAAGAACATCACCTCCGTGGCGAGGAATATCCACATTCCGATCCACGACGCCTCGTGCTGTTGCCCGATATCGTCGAATTGATGTGCTTGAAGCGTGCTGGCTTTAGACACGGGCCGCCTCGGCGGAGGTATAGACCTCTTCAGGATCCCTTTCGTAGGCGTAAGCCCCCTCCAACACTCGCGGTGTCGTTTCGAAGTTGTCGGTCGGCGGCGGGGAGGGAGTCTGCCATTCCAGTCCCCGCGCGCCCCATGGATTCGTGCCGGCGACGGCGCCGTAGCGCAGGGACCATATCAAATAGACCAGCGGCAATACGTAGCCCACGGCAAGGATCGAGGCGCCCGCCGACGACATGACGTTCAGCACCTGAAATTCCGGCGGATAGACGTGGTAGCGGCGCGGCATGCCCAGATAGCCGAGGACGAACTGCGGAAAAAAAGTCAGATTAAAACCGATAAAGATAATGAGCGCCGCGAGCCGGGCCCAGCCTTCCGGATACCTCCGGCCGGTCATCTTGGGCCACCAGAAATGAATGCCGCCTAAATAGCCCATCACCGCCCCGCCGACCATGATGTAATGAAAATGGGCGATAATGAAGTACGTATCATGGACATGAACATTGACGCCCAGCGTGGCCACAAACAAACCGGTTAGGCCGCCGATCGTAAACAGGCCGATAAACCCCAACGCGTAAAGCATCGGCGCGTCATACGAGATGGAGCCTTTGTACAAGGTGGCGGTCCAGTTGAAGACTTTGATCGCCGAAGGAATCGCGACGAGAAAGCTCAGGAAAGAAAATACCATTCCGGCATGAACCGATTGTCCGGCCACGAACATGTGATGGCCCCAGACCAAAAATCCGAGTACCGCGATGCTCAGGCTGGCGAAGGCGACAAAACTGTAACCGAAGATCCGCTTGCGGGAAAAACACGCGATCAGCTCGCTCACGACGCCCATGGCGGGCAGAATCATGATGTAAACCGCCGGATGGGAATAGAACCAGAACAAATGCTGAAACAGCACCGGATCTCCACCCAACGCAGGATCGAAGATTCCCAGGCCAAAAATCCGCTCGAGGCCGACGAGGGCCAGCGTAATGGCGATGACCGGCGTGCCGAGAATAAAAATAATGCTGGTCGCGTAATGAGACCAGATAAACAGCGGCAGCCGAAACCACGTCATTCCCGGCGCGCGCATTTTATGAATCGTGACGATAAAGTTGAGCCCCGTGAGGATTGACGAGAAACCCGTGACGAAGACACCCACCACGGTCAGTACGACGTGGGTATTGGAATAGAGGCTGCTGTACGGCGTGTAAAAAGTCCATCCGGTGTCGACGCCACCGGCCGCCGCGGCCGTTAACGTAAATGCCCCGCCAAGAATAAAAATGTACCAGCTCGCCAAATTAAGACGGGGAAACGCAAGGTCCCGCGCGCCGATCATCATCGGGACCAAAAAATTGCCGAGCACAGCCGGAATAGACGGGATAAGAAAAAAGAACACCATCGTCACGCCATGCATGGTAAACAATTTGTTGTAGGTCTCTGCCTGGACGAGATCCCCTTGCGGCGTCATGAGCTCGAGACGCACCAACGTCGCAAAGACGCCGCCGATGAAGAAAAACATAGTGACGGACAGGAGATACAGCCAGGCGATGCGCTTGTGATCGGTGGTAAAGAGCCATGACCGGATACCGTAATTGATGTTCAAATAATGCTCGCGGCGCTCCGGTTTTTCTGCAGAGACGTTCATCTTTGCTTCTGCACCCTTTCTTCGGTATTCAAGGACTTGATATAGGCAATGAGCTGGAGAATCCCTTCTTCACTGATGAGGCCTTTGAAGGTCGGCATGATCGGCTGGTAGCCGGCGGCGATTTTTGCGCGCGGCTCGAGAATAGACTCCCGAATATAATTTTCATCAGCGACCACCGTACCGCCCGCCTCGAGTTTTACCGTCTTGCCGAAGAGCCCCGCCAGCGAAGGTCCCTGGCGTGTCCCACCGGCACGATGACAAGGAGCGCAACCGAACCTCTGGAACAGGCCTTCTCCCAATTCGACCGTAGAACCTCGCGTCGCGCCGCCGTCCAGCCACATCTCGAACTCGGCGGGTTCCATCACTACCACTCGGCCGATCATCCCGGAATGCTGCGTGCCGCAGTATTCAGCGCAAAATAGATGGTAGACCCCCGGCTTGGTCGCCTCGAACCAGATCATCGTGTAGCGTCCGGGGATCACGTCGTGCTTAACGCGAAACGCGGGAAGAAAAAAATCATGGATCACATCCTCGGATGTCATCGTCAATTTTACCGGCTGTCCCAGCGGGACATGCAGCTCGTTGATCTCGCTTCGCCCTTCCGGATGCTGCACCTTCCACATCCATTGCCTGCCGACGACGCTGATTTCCAGGGCGTTCTCCGGGGGACTATAAATGTCAAAAAAGACGACCGCGCCCCAGACAAACATCACCATCGCCAAGCCCAGCGGGACTGTGGACCAAAACACCTCCAGCCAGATTATCCCCTCAATCGGCTCGGGGCGCTCCGTGTCAGAGCGCCGACGATACTTGACCGCGAAGAAAACAATCAGAAAAAAGATCAGGCCGATAAAAAAAACAGAAACAGCGATCAGAAAAAAATAAAGCGCATCGACTCTCGGCGCCATCGTCGACGCCTGCTCGGGGAATAGAGGAAAATCGAGATTCATGTTTCAGGCACTCTCCCCGGCGGCATTTCGCGGTACCGATCGCGGCGGAGCATGAGGGCAATAAAGACGGCGAGCGCGCCCACGGTGGCGAGCGCGGCAAGGCGAATGACGTTGGTGATGAGGAGATTGTATTTTCCGCTGGTCGGGTCGTAGTGATAGCAGAAGAGCAGAAGCTGATCGATCGGGGAGCCAATTTTGTTGGCGGACGCTTCGATCAGTCCCAGACGCAAATCGCGCGGCGAGAACTCCATGCCGTAGAAGTAACGTGCGATCGTGCCGTCGGGAGTCAACACAATGATGCCGGTGGCGTGCCCAAAGCGGTCCTTATCGCTCTCGTAGTTATAGCGAAATCCGGCGACATCAGTCAGACGCTGAATGGCGGTTTCATCGCCGGTAAGAAAGTGCCAGCCGTCATTGGTTTTCGGCCGCGCATACTGTTGGACCAGATCGGCTTTCTTGGCCGCCGCCAACGCGGGCGTGTCGCGGGGATCGAAGCTCACCGCCACCACGTCGAACTGCTCGCCAACATCGAAAGACAGCGGTCGCAGGCTTCGAACCAAGCCGTCAAGCACCAACGGACAGAGATCCTGACAGTTGTAATAAACGAACGAAAGTATGACGGGCCGCCGGCCGAAGTACTCCTTGAGGCGCACCTTGTTGCCGGTCTCGTCGCGGAACTCCAATTCGGCGGGAACTTGCGCGCCCAAGTTCTGCTGGAGGTCAACGTTGCGCAGGGGAATCGGCCGATCGTCGTGGGCTTGCGCCGCATGCGCGAAGAGAAGAGTCAGCACAAAGCCGCCCGCAGTAAGGAGAAAAATTGCCCGCGTTATGGTTCTTGCCGGTTCGCTACTGTGCAGCGCCATCAATTTTCCCTTTTGTGCCTTCCCCCCGCTCCCTAGCGGCGTCCGGCCTGGCGGGGAGCCCTTTCTCCGCCAGAATGTCCATCGCACGGTCCACGGGGATTCTCACAATTCCTGCGTTTCTATCGACCCAGCCGTAGCC
>JBOHVR010000096.1:0-4091 GCA_050735755.1 Binatia bacterium | reverse complement strand
TCACCAGCTCAACCGGTTCCGCTTCGGCCATGTGACCGAAAGACTGTTCGTGCTGCACGTCGAAGCGGTTGCGCATCAGCTCGAGATCGGCGGCCTTGAGCGGCGGGAGCGCAGACGGAACCGTGAGTTCATAGCCCTGTCCCAGGTAACGCAAATCGAGGAAAGCGTTCATCGCCATCTCGTCATCGGAGAAACCCTCCTCGCGAAGCTCCCTCTGCGCCTGGCTGATGAGCTGGGCGAAGAGTCGATTCACTTCGTCGACGTCCAGCTCCTTTAACGGCGCAAGCTTTGAGCGCACGTAATCGTGCTTCACGTCGGACATCAGCAAACCCAAAGCCGATGTGACGCCCGGCGTCAGCGGAATCAGCAAAACGGGAATGCCCAGGTCCAGGGCTATTCTGCCCGCGTGCATCGGCCCTCCGCCTCCGAAGGCGACCAGGGTGAAGTCGCGAATGTCATAACCGCGTTGGGTGGAAACGGCTTTGATCGCCTCCTCCATTTTAACGTTGATGATTCTTATGATTCCATCCGCCGCTTCCATGAGGTCGAGCCGGAGCGGACCGGCTATTTTTTCCTGGAGCGCCCTTTCCGCTTTTGCCTTGTTGAGCTTCATGCGCCCGCCGGCGAAGCCGTCGGGATTCAAGACTCCGAGCACGAGGTTGGCATCCGTGATCGTGACTTCATTGCCGCCGCGGTCGTAACAGATCGGGCCGGGCTCAGCGCCGGCGCTATCGGGGCCGACTTCCAACCCGCCCACGGAATCCAAACGGGCAATGGTTCCGCCGCCCGCGCTGACGGTGTGAATGTCAATCATCGCGAGGCTGATCGGGCGCTGGTTTATTTTTCCTTGAGTCGTGATGGCCGGACTGCCGTTATGAATCAGGGCGACGTCGCAGCTCGTTCCTCCCATGTCGAACGAGATCATGTTTTTAAAGCCGGCGCGCGCGCCGATATTGAGAGTCGCAATGACTCCTCCCGCAGGTCCCGAGAGAACGGTGGCAACGGGCTTTCGCGCCGCTCCCCGGAACGTTGAAACTCCCCCATTGGACTGCATCACGTAGCGCTTGGGTGTTACGACGCCGAGTTTCTTCAAGCCCTGTTCGAGCTGTCCCAGGTAGCGGCTCATCACCGGTCCGATGTAAGCGTTGATGACGGTTGTGCTGAGGCGGTAGAACTCGCGAATCTGCGGCAGCACCTCGCAAGAAAGAGAGAGACTCGCCGCGGGAAATTCCTTCTCAACGATCTCCTTTACTTTCAGTTCGTGCGCCGGATTGAGAAAGGAAAAGAGAAAACAAACCGCGAGCGACTCGACGTTTTTTTTCTTCAGCGCCCGAACGGCGGCAAGCGCGGTTTCAACATCGATGGTTTTGAGAGCCGTGCCGCGAAAATCAACCCGCTCCGGGATTTCCTCCGTATAGTAAGGCGGCGCCAGCAGCCGAGGTTTTTCGAAGAAAAGATCATAGGTCGCGGGGCCGTAGCCCCGGCTCTGTTCCATGACCTCGTAGATTCCACGGAATCCTTCTGTGACCAAAAGGCCGGTCCGCGCCCCTTTTTCTTCCAGCAGGGCGTTGGTGCCGACCGTTGTACCGTGGGAAAAGAAGGAAATGTCGCCGGCGGAAACGCCGTCATCCACAAGTTCCTGAACGCCGTTCAGGACCGCCTGGAACGGCTCTTTTGGAGTCGAAGGGACTTTGGCAATGCGAATGGCGCCGGTTTGTTCGTTGAAGAAAACAAAATCGGAAAACGTTCCGCCCGTATCAACGGAGACTCTGTATTGCGCCATGGTTTTTCCCGGAGTTGACTTTCTAACACTATCTTCCTATACGATCAACTTTGCTTCTCCGTCATTCCCGCGAAAGCGGGAATCTAGTGTGGTGTCTCAGAAATTCAATGCATAATTCAAGTGTCATTCCGGGCGAGCTGGCGATAGCTAGCGCGACCCGGAATCCAGGAAATTCAAATGCTTCTGGATGCCCGCCCTTCGGCAGAGTCTATCCTGAGCGTAGCCGAAGGGCTCAGGACATGCTTTCGCGGGCATGACGGAGAAGGAGACTGCCGAATTCTTTTGCGAACTTCTGGGACAGAACAATAGCAAGACGATGTCTAAACAACCAGCGGTCTATATTCTGGCTAGCAAGCGAAACGGGACGCTTTACATCGGCGTGACCAGTAATCTGCAAAAACGTGCTTGGGAACACAAAAAGAATCTGGTCGAAGGTTTCACGAAGAGATACGGGGTTCACCGTCTGGTCTATTACGAGTTACATGAGGATATGGTGTCAGCTATAACAAGAGAGAAGCAAATGAAAAAATGGAACCGCGCTTGGAAGCTGGAACTGATCGAGAGGCAAAACTCACAGTGGAGAGATTTGTGGGAAGGGATTATTTAGGGATGGTTGAGTAACTGGATTCCCGCTTTCGCGGGAATGACGCAAGGGTAGAACCTCCGGACGCCGGAGATCCGTCAATCCCCTCGCAAGTGAAGTTTCGGAAACTGACAGTTGCTTTCAAAAAAGGCCTTGCTGGCCAAAAGTCCCGGCATGTGGGAGTGTTGTCACCTTGTAGGAGATACGTATGAATGAATCCCAAACTGCAGGCAACCCCAGAAGGGTTTTTGTCTATAGCACCCCGCCGCCGCATTTTATCGAGGAACTGTTCCGCGCTTTTCGCCGGCGGTATCCGGACGTCGAGACTCATCATGACCACGCGCCGGCGGCGCTGTTTCTCGAGCGCGCGATTAAAGAAGTCGAAGAAGGACGCTGCCCGGCCGATGTCATGATGCTCAACCGGCAGCAGGCGGAGGTGCTCAAGCAGCGCGGCTTTCTGCAGCCGTATCGTTCCCCTGAAAGCCGGAGTTTCCCGGAGCGCTGCCAGGATCCCGATGAATTCGGCACGCAGGTTTTTATGGTCCCGTTCAGTCTCGCCTTCCACACGGGAAGAGTATCGCTGCAAGAGCTGCCGCGAAGGTATGAGGACCTGCTTGATCCGCGGTGGAAGGGAAAGCTGCTCTATTCGGATCCGGTGCGCAGCGGGAGCGGGGTCGGCTGGTATTCCATTATGAAGGGTCATTACGGCGAGGATTTTTTGCGCAAGCTCGGAGGACAGCAACTTATCTGCAAGCATCCCGCGGAGGAGCACCTGGCAAAAGGGGAAGGTTCAATTCTCATCACGGCGATCCTCGACCACATCGAGCGGCTGAAAAACCAGGGGGCTCCGGTCGATTGGATCCCCATGCCGTTGATGATGGTCGGGGGGCCGCATGCGGTGTTGTTTCGCCACGCCAAAAATCCCGATGAAGGGAAAAAATGGATCGATTTCTTGCTGTCGGACGAAGGCCAGGAGATTATGAGCGGCTATCATATTCCGAACCGGCCCGGCGTAAAGATTCGGGACTCCGTGTACAGCTCCGTGCTCAAGCGTTTGGAAGGCCATAGCCTGACTCCGTTTACCGCGCAGAACGGAGGAGACTACGAGACTGATCTGGCTGATTGCATACGGCTGTTTAAGCGTGAGAGCTGATGGGCTTCGTATTGCTTGAAAGTTTGCGCGGCCTGCGCAAACTTTGGCCGGTTATTTATAATGCAGGTGGCACTTGAGGAAAAATGTTCGCACCACGAAGCGCGCGAAGAGCACGAAGGGAAAAATTAGATTTTGCGCGAACGCGCAAAAGAAGAAAAGTATTTCTTCGTGAACTTCGCGCGCTTCGTGGTGAATCTGGTGTTTTCTTCTTGGTTGCGGCTTCGCCGCGCTAGGTTTCAGAAGTTCATTAAATATCTCCCGGCATTCGGTCCCCGCGTTTCCCCCTTTCGCAAAGGGGGACTTTGCTCGCTGGCAGCTTTGAATTTTCCAACGAACTTGGTAACAGCACATTGAGCTCCTCTGATTCAACACGGAGGTTAGATTTATGGAAACCAAATATTCAGCCGTCATCATTCAAACCCGCGTTAAAGAGTGTTTCAGCCGGGAAGACGTTATCGATAATTTCGCCCGGACGTGCAAGGTGATCGCGACTTCGGTGCGCCATCACTATTTTGGGTTAGGCATTCCGAACAGACTGGCGGTCTTCGATTCCCACGCGCACAACCACGGAT
>JBOHVR010000095.1:0-15823 GCA_050735755.1 Binatia bacterium | reverse complement strand
ATTGGATTGCCATTTATGAAGACATACAGATTGTTGCTGTCTTTATTCCCGATCGGATCACAACTCACCCATCGTCCCACCCACGGCGGGTAATATCTCGCTCCATAATAATACAATCCACTTTCCTCATCCCGCTCCTTGCCACTGTAGCGGTAGCGCTTCTGAGGAACTTCGATGTCGCTCCGAACTGCCTGATAGGACGTGCCACCGTAAGGGTAATACTCTTCGTAAGAGATCACTTGCGGCTCGGCCTGATCGTCCAACTCCAGGTACGCCGAGCCCAGATGGTTGCTAAACTGGTAACGGATCAGCGGCTCAGGGGAGGTGATTAGAGACATGAGCCGGTTCAGGAGTCCCGCTTCTCGCGTCTTTGTCTCGACCAAGGCGATGCACTGCTTGTCGTCCATGATGTGTAACGTCTCACGTTCCAGAGCCAACGTATCACCGTTACCGCCGTACTCACGGTAGATTTCAAACTCTCCAAGATAGCTGCGCTCTTTGTAGCGCGTGCCGTTCTCTCGCTCGGTGATTTTGCGCACGCGCTCTCCGGCGACATCGTAGACGTAATAGGTCGTTTCTCCTGTGCTGCTATTCACCGCCTGTCGTTGCGTGGCGTGAAGTTGGTCTTTGAAATCCCACTCCATCACCGGCAGACGCAGCATGCGGGTCATATTGCCGTGCAGACCGTCAGGAGCCGAATAGGAGTAAGTTTCAGTGGTCGCACCCACCGTCGTGCTGGTCAGGCGGTTGTTGTTGACGGGCCCAAAAAGGCTCGGCTCGTTGTAGGTGTAGGAGCGAGTCCAGTTCCCGTTGGCGGCGAGGTGGATCATATTCATGATGTTCCCGGCTGCGTCGTACTCGTAGTTCTCCGTGTAATGGCGCATAGCCTGACCATCGTGGGGATGAGGCAGATTTACACTAAAGATTTCGTCCCATGACTGCGGGGTTGGTTGCCCGACCTGTCCGATGTGTTCGCGGCCCTCCGCCATGACGAGCCGGTAAATAGGATCGTATTTGTACTCGTTGTGCGGTTCGGCTACCTGACCATTGAAGTAAATCGTCTGTTGCGCATCGTCGCGAATGTTCGTGATGTTGCCGGCCGGATCGTAGGTGTAGAACAGGTCTTGCAAGCGCTCCGCGTCCCGCAGAGTCTGTAAATGGATCAAGCGGAATGTCAGCGAATCGTATTCATAGCTCGTTTTCGCGCCATTGCCGTATTCGATGAGCTCCTGTTGCCCCTTGGAGTTGTAATTAATGTTGGTGACGGTATGGAAGGAAGCGGTCGTAGCATCGAGCAGATCAGCCGGCTCGGCAGATTGCTGCAGCCAGGCGTCCACTCGTTCCAGCAGGTTCGCCTCGTTATACGTCGGTTGGATGACGTTGAATCTCGTGCCCGCGTTACTGCTATGGGGCGTCACTTGCTGAACCACTCGACTCAGCCCGTCGAAGCTAGTTGAACTCGCAAAGCCTTCATCCTCGAGTGCCGGATTCTGATTCCAATCAACAGGATTCTTGTAATCCAACAGCAACCGACGGGTACCGCGCAGGAGGTTTCCTTTAAAGTCGTATGCTTCATTGGTCACGCTGCCTGCTCCGTCGGAGACCTGATACACCCGCCCGCGATGGTTCGTCGCTTCGCCCTGCCCTTCCCCATAGAGGGTGCGCTCAGCCAATCGTTCGTTCCCCGGCACATCACCTACAAATAGCTCCCGCGGACGGCGCAATACGTCGTAGGTTATCCGTCGCGCAAAGCCCCGGCTGTCCCAAGAGCGGATGGGCTTGCCCGCTACGTCGTTGAGCATCCAGCGCTCGCCCGCCTCCATGCTCGCCTGGTGGACGCGGTCACCGCACATGTCGTAGTCGTACCGCATGACGACGCGGTCTTGGGCATCGGTCACTTCGCGCTGGTTGCCCTCGAAGTCGAGTTCGACTGTTGTTCGGTATTTGCCTGCGAAGCCGTTATCCGCAATCGTGAGAAAGGTGCGGCCCAGCGTATCAACGTAGACTACCATCGGCGTCTGCGCATGCGGCAGCGTACGGACGGCAGCTTTTTTCTCCGGGGTCAACGCGGGTGTGTCCTGAGGTGGGTTCAGAGGATCTACGCCTTGTTGCTGAAGCCAGGTCTCCCATTTGTTGGGATTCGGCGCGATCTGCTTGAAGTACTCCGCGACATAGCCCGAGGTGTCGGGATCTGTTCGCGGGTCACTTTTTACAGTGTCGTTCACATCCCAAGTTTCCTGGTGCCAGGGATCGAAGACCACTTTTTCGTAAGTATGATTGGGATGCAAAGTTGCGATGACGCGCTCGACCGGATCGTAAAACAGAACCGGACTCACTCCGACGATCTTCGCAAACTCGAAACCATGTGTCGCGCTAAAGAACGGCTCGTATTGCCGGACGGGTTTGCCTTTGTTGTTGAAAATTGTCCAGCCGCTGCCGACCCAACGCGGGGTAACTGTAGGTCCGCCTTCGACCACCGGCCCCGGCTCAGCCTGGATCTTCTTCTGGATTTCGCGCCCGAAGCCGTCGGAGTAAGTAAAGCTCACCTGAACCTCCAGGCCGCCCGCCGGCGCAGGATCGCTCGCGTGCGTCTCGCGGGCCAGGATGGCAGCGAACGGTGGCTCGCCGGATCGTCTAAAGCGATCGAGGTCATAGACGATGCGCGTGCTTGCCTGCTTTAGCAAAGCCGGCGCTTGGGTGCGGGGGGCTGCTATGAAACTTAACAGGGCCGCGTGGTTAAGATCGGGTTCAAAGCCGGCGAGCGCGTCACCTAAGCTCTCTTCGGGTTTTCCCATCACTGCGGTACCGGCGACCAGGCCGAGCGCATCAAACGTCACGGCCGCCCGGTTGCGGTTAGGATCCATGATAAGCCGGGGCTGGAGCACTCGATAGTCGTTGCCCCGTACGCTCAGAACACCAGCGGCATTGCGCTCGCCGACGGTAATCGCGTTACCCAGCGGGTCGTGTGACTCTTGCATCAAGAGATCGTATGAGTCGTAGGTGACAACCGTCGTCTCCCCGAAGGGATCTCTGAAGCGGTGAGACAGGAAAAAATGTTGCCGGGCGTAAGCCTGCTCTCGAGGGAACGTGTCGTTGCTGCCCGGGGAATAGAAGACCTGTCCCGATGGAATCCACCAGTTGGCATCCCCCTCGCTGTGAACGTAGCGACCTTCGCTTTGCAGGACGCCGTTGAGTTCGGCCGTAGTCAATTTGCCGCTATCGATATAAACTTTCTTGGCTAGATTCGGCGTCAAGGCTAACTTGTAGTTTTCAAACGGTAGCGCCAGCGATTGCGCTTGGGCGAGGGGAAGCGGACCGGTTAGATCATCTCTTCGATACAGCATGCGCGTGTGTTCGATGACTCGTCGATAAGGATGCGGGGCCGTCGCAGCGATTGCGTTAATGTCCTCATAGGCAATGTCGTGGTTGCCGTCGGACGCGGCTTGGATCTTGGCCTGCATCTCGTCGAAGCGGAAGAGATTAGTGATGTGCGCCTGGTTCGTGTCGGGCGTTATCCTGAGCGTCTCGAAGGTGCGAGTTTCGCATGGCAGCGGCGTTCGGTAGGCATCATATTGCTCGATCGTGTTGGTATAGCGATTCTCTGTGTACGTGACGAATGTGCGCTGTTGCTTTTGCCGGTCCTGCGGGGTGAGCACGGGATCGGCCAGGTTATGGCGGCGGCCATATCCCATCGCAACCGACTTGAGCACGTTGCCGAAGTCGTCCACGTCGAGGATCATAGTATGCGACACGCGAGGATCGGCGCGTTTCTGGCCGGCAATATCGTAGAGTTTCCGTTCGTAGTGGAAGTCGATCGCCTCGCGAGGATGGGTGAAGAAGACCGCTTGTTGATTGGCCCCGCGTGGCTGCAAGCGTTTGATGCTGTAGTTGCGTTCCGAGACGCTATAAGGCCGGTCCGATTCCTCTTTGTTGTCCAGCGCGTAAATCTCTTGCCGTAACATCTCGCCCTTTAACGAGCGGCATGCTTCGAGAATTTCCTCTGGTGACAGACTGGTAGGGAGGACCGTGTCTCGCAGCAGCATAGCTTGGCGTTGCTGCTCGGTTAGCCCCGCCTCGCCCAGGCTGGGGTCTCCCTCGCGGTAGTACCCTTGGTCAAACTGCCTGGAGATATCACCGCCCTCCAGGTAAGCCCCCGTGTGAAACCAGGTTTTGGTCAATACCGCCGGTACGTGTGAGCCCACATTTACGTTGTCTCCAACCGGAAAATCGTCACTCGAGCTCAACGACGCGAATTCTTCTGTATCCCATTGTTCGACCATGCCGAAGCCGCGAAACTCGCGCTCGAGGCCATCGAAGTAACCGTGATGATAGGCATAGCGCGTGACAAAGCGGTTGCGGCTGATCCGGTCAAAGGTCTCCACTCGTTCCACGACGTGCACCGGGAAGGGAAGCCGTGTGATCCAGGGTTTCCCAGCAAGTTTGTCAGCCAGAAAAAACTTGGTGGACGGGGCATAGTGCACGACGGTCTCCGCACCCAGGCTGTTCGCGACTCTGGTCAACAGATGCGGTTTTTGCCCACCCATTAAGTCGATGTAGCGCATCGGTTGACCGGCATAGCCTGTCAAGGGCGAAGTCCACACCAGGCAGGCCGTGCCGTTGCCAAGCAAGTCCACCGCTTGGACCGAAGTAAGGTTGTCCACGCGAGGGAAGACCAGCAGTGTCTGGGCATCGTTCCAGCCATTGCCGGACTGATTGAAAAAGAGTCGGATGCCATCGCTGGCCAAGTAGATAATGTCGGTAATCCCGGAGCCGTCGATATCTGCAAGCCGGATACGGTTCTGGTCGAACTCGTCCGGCGGATCGAACCAGGGCGCATTGCTCATGGTGACTTTTGCGCCGAACTGGCCATAGCCAAGATTGGGCCAGTAGCAGACTTCGCCGTTGCGGATGCGAACGATGTCGGCGAGACCATCTCCGGACATGTCGCCGGCGAAGATGGCCTGCGTGCCGTCTGCGAAAACAACCGCTGGCCCTTTTTCTTCGTCGTGCGGTTTGGGAATGCGTATGGCTGTCCCGAAGCCTTCCTCAGCGAGCGAGGGGTACCAGGTTAACGCTTCGTTCTCAGTAATCAGGAGGTCGGCGTGGCCGTCACCGGTCAGATCGAGAAACTTGAGATTCGGATCGCTCCAGGAGACATTGGGCACGGACTCAAACGGGATGAAGCTATTCCACCCCTCGTCTCGGGTTCGTTCAAAGAACCCGGAGGGAACGTTCTCAAACTGCACCACGTCCAGTTGGCCGTCCCCGGCGAGGTCGAGAAATTGATGCCGCCGAGGGACCCCCTCGGCGATCGACGGGTGCATTGACACTTCAACCACTGGCTGGAACCGCGCTACACCCGCAATCGCGCTTAAGTTGCGCTTGTAGTACCAGGCATCTTCTTGCTCCGATAAAATGCCTTGCAATCCCTCGCCATCTAGATCGAGCCACTGGTAGTGTAAACCGTCGGCGCCGACAGGAAGATTCTCGAGGCTTTGCGTATCAACGTCGCGCACAGTTTCATCAACCAACGCTTGGCTGTACTCGAACTCCACCTGTGGCAGCGACTTCTTCAGGTAGGTGACATACCGGGCACCGCTCCTCTCGACCACGGCTGCGTTCTCATCTCGGACGTATCCCGATTGACTGACGGATCGAATGGAGGACGCGAAGCGCGTACTGCCTCTATGAGTAAGCTCGACGCCCGCGGCTGCGGGTCTGCCGTAGTCAAAATCCGCATAGCCAAATTCCGTAGACCGTACCAGGTAGGGTTCGTTTCCCAGCTCCGCAAAGCGATGGAACATCAACACGCGGCTGCAACGGCGATAGGTGCGGATTTCGAAGCTGGGTCGATAGACGGAAATCGGGTCCGGTCGAACGGGCCAAGCGCCCCCTGCGGAGGCCGAAGCCAAAACCAGCCGGTGCTGGTCAGCTTCGGGCCGGCTCGGGTCGAGGGGAAGCTCCTCGTAATGAGCCTCTTCGTAATCGAAGACGACTTCAAACAGCCAGCTCGTTTGCGAAAGATCCGGCTCGGTTAAATGTGAGACTTGGTTTCCATATTTGATTCGCTTGATGTAACGATTTGTCGAGCGGCTTAACTCGCTACGGTTCCTTTCGTGCACGAGCGTCGTGTCCACGCCTCGTGAATCTTCCGGCGCGTACTCATAGACGATAGCGTTGCCCTTGTCGTCTCTGCTCTCACAGATAAGCCAACTGAAAACACGGCTGGAATCGAGAGGGTCGGCAATTCGGCTATTCTGCGTTCTGCCATACAGCGTAGTCACGTTATCTCTGGAGATAGAGCGCCAATGCACTTCGGCGGTCTGGTTATTTTCCCAGCGCTCGATCCGCGCGAAAAGCCCTTCGATTCTCGGCCAGTAGCGCTGTATGCGGTATTGCATTCCGTTGACCGTGCGGTGCAAAGCAGCTCGCTGCCATTGACCGCTGACTTCAACCAGAAGCGGAACCAAGTCTTCCGCCCCTGATAGAATGAAAACGTCGGACTCATCCGTGTCTTGGTACTTGGGCAGTCCTTTGTCTGTTTTGCGAGTGATGGAAGGAAGCGAAAGACTCCAGCCGAAGCCAAAAGGGCCATTACCTGCGCCGGAATCATAGGAAAGCGAAAGTTGCGGGCCGAACCCGGATCGGCCGGGGCTGGTAAAAATCGGAACGCTCAGAGAACCCGTGCCGGTAACCGGGTTGGCAGCGAACTTCTCACCGATCCCCCGAATTGCACCACCACCTTTCGAGAGTGATAAAGTCGGGGGTGAGACAAGATGACTTCCATCAACGACGGCTTGATTATTATTGGCTTTTTCTTTTTGGCGGCTCAGCATTGGTGTTTGCCGACAGATACGTTAACTTATCGGAAAAACAAGCTTTCCCGCTGAGTCGCTTCACTGTGCTAGCGCCTGCCCCTGTGAAGTTTGTCCGAGAAGTGCCTGGATAGGTCGTTCACAACGCTTTCTCACCGCAGACTACAACACGGGACTGAGATCGATCGATTGCGGCGTCGACAATTATCAAGACTGTTTACTACCGGTCAACAACAATTCACTCGGTTTAGGTCTGTTCCGAGCGCAAATGTCGGGCCAACAGATACGATTGCCGACACGCAGAAAATTGCTGAATTGGCCGGGATGATGGGTCGCGTTAAACTCAGGATGGTATGATTTTTTACACTCCCGGTGTATCTAATAGTCGTCAAATCGTGCTCGACTTAGAAAATTTGCCGGCGATGCAGATTTTCAAGTCGGCCAACAAACTTTGCTTGTCTTGCCACCCGATCGCTGGCATGTTTATGCCTAAGACCGAGAAGGGAGGTAACGCTCTATGCCATCAAAGAAGACCGTCGTCCAACCCAAGAGCCTGAACGATCCGAGGCCAAGATATTCGCAGGGGCTGGTAACCAAGCCCGGCAGCCTGCTGTTCATCGCGGGACAAACAGCGTCGGATAAGGACGGGAACATTGTCGGCAAGGACGACATTGAAGCTCAGGCCCATCAAGTCTTCAAGAATATCGACGCTGTTCTAAAGGAGGCGGGCGGGTCATTCGACAACCTAATGATGACGACGACCTATATCACCGACATCAAGTACCGCGAAGGCTACAATCGCGTGCGCACGCAGTATTACAAACAAACTCCGCCGACGAGCACGCTCGTGGTCATTAAAGGTTTAGCACGGGAAGAGTATCTTCTCGAAATTGCCGGCATCGCGGTGTTGTAGAAAACGTTCCTCAGAGTTTGGAGTGAAGGGGACCTCCGGGCTACTCCGTTCGCCCTGAGCAAGTGAAGGACTCCGGACACGGAGCTGTCTAGGTTAACTCGTCGCGGTCAGCTTTCGACAACCTGTCTTGAGTGATGTTCGTCCTCGACAGGCTCAGAACAAACGGAGTCGCATGGTATCACAATAGAAGGTCACCGCCGTTCGGTCTTTGATCCTCGATCTCGCATCTCCCAGGCTCCCACATGAAAGTTGCCATTCTCGACGATTACCAGCACGCGTTTGAGCATTCTGCCGCTATAAACCGTCTGCGGCAGCATGCCGAAGTCGAAATCCATACGGAGAAAATTAGCGGCAATGCTCTGGTGCAGGCTCTCAGCGGCTGCCAGGCAATTATTTCTATCAGGGAGAGAACTCTTTTCCCCGCAGCGCTGCTGCAGGCGCTGCCCGATCTGGAATTGATCGTCCAAACTGGAAGTCACGCCTACCACATCGACCTTGAAGCTGCGACCAAGGCTGGAATTTTGATTGGGTTGGCTCCGGGCGGAACGGGAGCCGCCGAGTTGACGTTCGGCCTCATGATTTCCTTGATGCGCCGCATTGCCGACTGCGATCATGCCTTAAGACAGGGCCAATGGCCGCTCATACTCGGCATCGTCCTGAAAGGCAAAACGTTAGGAATTCTCGGGCTAGGTAAGATCGGCTCTGAAGTTGCCCGAATCGGGTTGGCGTTTGGAATGACGGTTGTGGCTTGGGGACCTACCCTAACAAAGGAGCGGGCGGAGAAGTCACAGGTAACTTTCCTTTCGCTCGAGGAAGTGCTGGAAACCGCTGACGTGGTCTCGGTGCATCTGAAGCTTTCCGACCTCAGTCGTGGGCTTCTCGACAAAGGGCGGCTTCGTCGAATGAAGAAGTCCAGTTATCTTGTGAACACGGCGCGGGGAGCAATCATTAACGAGAGTGCGCTAGTTGAAATTCTCCAAGAACGTGCCATCGCGGGGGCTGGGCTCGACGTTTTTGTCGAAGAGCCGCTCCCACCAAACCACCCCCTACTTAAACTCGACAATGTCGTACTGACACCCCACCTCGGCTGGCCCACTGATTCAGGCTTCGAAGGCTTTGCGCACAATGCAACGAACGTGATCTTGAACTACATGCGACGGGACGTGATTGGCGCCTTGAACCCGCAGGCGCTGGAGAAGAGAAAAGCGCACCGCTAAAAGGAAAAATCTGCCCTGGTTCCTCTTTCTGAAAGAGGGTGTAAATTTTGGCTGGTGCATCGAAGAAAATTACGTCTGTAAAAAGGGACCACGGCGGATTTCAAACCGAAGATTAGAAAGGAGAAATCACGACGATGAGCGATCTGGCACAAAAACGATGCGTTCCCTGTGAGGGAGGCGTGCCGCCCTTGGGAAAATCCGAAGTGGAAAAGTATCTATCTCAACTCAAAGGCTGGGCTGTCAACGGCAAGTGGATCACGAAGGAGTTCGACTTCAAGAATTTCATCGCGGCCATGAAGTTCGTCAACAAGGTTGCTGACATCGCCGAGACTGAAGGCCACCATCCCGATATTCATATCCACTACAATCGCGTTCGCTTCGATATCTGGACGCACGCGATTGACGGTCTCTCCGAAAATGACTTCATTCTGGCCGCCAAGATCGACAGCGTAAACAGCTGAGGGCAATAAGAAAAACTGACCGCGGTCTTGTCGCATTTGTTAGACCCCGCTCTTCGGATCGCGGCTACGCTCCAGCGAACTGCGATCCCACTTCGCCAGATTGGCAGCGGCTTCATACGTCGTCTGGAGAAAATCGAGCAGTGTGTCGTCCGGGGACTCCGACTGCCGCACGGCGTCGTACGCCAAAATAAATTCGCGCAGATCGGTGCTGTAGAAGGCCTCACCCGGCTTGACCAGCGCCGCGGAGAAGCCGGCGGGTTCGGGGTAGGCATAGGAATAGAACGCCGCGTAGGGAATCGGGCCCCCGCCTGGCCAAAAACCGCAGCTACTTACTTCGTGCGAATAGGCCTCTCGGGTCACCCAGTCCGGCAAGCTCGGGATTCCCCCGGAATGTTGCGGAGCTCGTCGCCCTGAAAACCGCGTGACCGCCAGGTCGGGGGCGCCCCAGAAAAAGTGCACCGGGCTGCACTTGCCAATGAATCGAGCGCGAAAGTGTTTGAAGACCCGGTCCGCCTGCACAAGGACGCGCCAGAACCGATTGGCGTACTCCGGATCGTACCCCCGGTGGGTATCGTCCTGGTCGAAGCGGATGGGGTCAGCAATCTCATTTGGCTTTCCGTGGATATTCACGTGAAGTTTGAGTTTCTCCATCTCCTCCATCAGGCGCCTGTAGAACGTTGCCACTGACTGCGCCTCCAGCACAAAACCAGCGCTGCCGCCGTCAGTCGATTGCACCGTCAGCTTGTGGTCGAGAAAATCGAAATCGATCTGAAAGGCCCGGGCACCATAAGGAATGGGCGAAGTGGTAAGTCCTCTAGCTGTTAGATACAGGGTCACATGCCAGGAGTGATTTACCCAGGGACTTTGGGCAAGCCGAACCTTGCCCACGATCTGCGTCCACAAGTGCAATGTCGCGTACGTTTCGCGCCAAGCCTCAAGAGGCAGGCTCGGCCATGCCGTCAAATCCGAACTAGGGGGGTTCTTCATTGGTTCTCCTGTGAATGGGACTTTCAATTTCTGCTATTCCTTTTCGTTTCTGCTACGCCAGCCTGGGCCGGGATCAGTCTCTCTCCCGCCGCTCCGCTCAGAGTCCGCTTCGATTCGCGATCTATACAGCAACTGGTTCCCCGCGTTCATCAGATCGATTTCCACGTAGGGCCGCGGCGCCTGCGCGCGGACCTTGACCAAGCCGTAAGAGAAGGAGTTGCGCGACAGAAATTCAAAACGCCTGGAGTAGCCCAGAGCCAGACCCATGGGCGCGCCTATCGGACCGGCAATAAACTCCTTCAGACCCAGTTCTCCGGGAACCTTGCACGCGGCGGCGTAATGGACGTCGGCCGCGAGAAACATAACGCCCGCGATTTTCTTTTCCTTGATGTGCCGCAGAACATCGTCTCTGTCGGAAGGGAACCCGCCCCATTTGTCGCCGCCTGGGCTGGAAAAAGGAACGGAAGTCGCAACAATCTTAAACCACGCTTTCGATGCCGCTAACGATTCCAGGAACCACTCTCTTTGCTCTTTCCCCAATATCGTCCCCGCGGCGCGATCACGGTACTGGCGCGTGTCCAGGATAAATAGCTCCGCAGCTTTGCCCCAATGATAAGAACGGTAGAGCCGGTCGGGATTTACTGGATCGCGATTGACTGGCCAGTAGTCGAAAAACGCTTTGCGTCCAATCGGCGCCAGCGGATTCGAGTAGTCACAGTTGTCCGCCACTTCATGATCATCCCACATCACATAAACGCTGGTTTCGGCAAACAACCTCTGCGTTGGTGGATCGCTGCGGTTGGTCGCATACTTGGCCCAAAACTGTCCTACCCGTTGCGCTATCCACTCTCGGTCCGCATAAATCGTATCCCCGAGATGGAGAAAAAAATCCGGGCGCACCTCGCGAATCGCGTCCATGATGAGGAACGGCTGATAGCTCTGCCGGCTGTCGCCGCTGAAGGCGAACTGCACATCAACTAGGTCGTCTCCGCCTGGGGCGGTGACGAAATGACCAACCGGTCCAGGGGATTTGCCGTTCACGGCTGCGCGGTAATAGTAAGTAGTCCGTGGTTGCAGCCCGTTGACGCAAACGTTCGCCGTGAAATCGCTCTCACCCCTGAGTGCCAGCGCGGGTGTGGCGGTGAACTCCTTCAAGGAGGGCTCTAGACCATACTGCACCGATACCCGCTCTTGCTTTGGCGCGCGCAGCCACACGACCGCGCTGTCGGACGTCACGCCGCCCACGGTACATCCGTGCGACAAGCCCGTTCCCTCAAGCGGGCTCAAATCCTGCGCCTCTGCGCGTGAAGACATCCAAGGCAAGAGCACGAGATTGGCGGCCGCAGCGCAACCAAGACGGAAAAATTCGCGGCGGGTTGGCTTGCCATCGCTGTATTGAATTTTCTTTTTTCTCATAATGGCTTTACCTGAACGTTGCAGCTAACGCTGTTCCATGAAAAACCTGATCCAGAGATAACCGGAAATCCATCCCGCGAGTATGGGAAAGAGAAAGCTCGAAGCAGCGCGCACCGCGACCACGCTCAGTCCCAGGAACGGAAGCTCCCACATAATGACGCGCTGCAACCCAAAAAGCGACCAGGCGGTGAGGTATGACACCATAGGTCCAACCCCTACCCCCGACTTGTACAGGGAAGCAACGATAGGGAAATGAGTCATGGGCCCGCCTGGTGTAACAGTTCCCAAGACCATGCCGATCAAGAGGCCACGAAATCCGGATTCATGTCCCATCCAATTCGTGATCAGTCCTTGCGGAGCCATGACCTGCATGAGTCCCGCAAAGATAAACGCCAGAATCATGCGCGGCAGAATCTCCAGAAAAAGCATCAAGCCAGCGCTTAACCCCTGGTTCGCCTTTTCCGGCGCTTTCACATACAGCCCGAGAAGAATCAGCGCAGCGCCGATCAACATAATCCACGTGTAGACGTCCATGGACCTCCTTAAGAGAATGCGAAGCGTTTGTTGAGAAATCACTGAATGGTTTTGTTGGCGGAGAAATGACCTATGGTAGGGGAAAAAAACGTTGGCTTCAACCTGAAATGTCACCTCGGACGAAACTGAGCTCGCCGGAGCAGTTTCTGCGGCACTGTCATAGTCTTCTCCTCAAAGGACCGCTCTCAAGCTTGGCCAGTTGACTTCCGACCACCGCGCTGGGTATGAATCCTCAAAAATGGAGAACACCTATGTCTATAGATAAAGAATCAGCCGAAAAGGTGCTGGCACAAATCGATCGTGAGGAATCAGCGCAGCTCGCCTGCGACCTGGTCAACATTCCCAGCCCTACCGGCCGGGAAAAAGCCCTCGCGGAATATATTCTCGAGTGGTTTCGCGCCCAAGGCCTCAAAGCGGTCCGCCAGGACGTTGAAGTGGACCGCCCGAACGCGGTTGGCATATTGAAAGGCAATGGGACAGGCCTCAGCCTCGGCTTCAACGGCCATATGGACACAAGCTTCACGGGCACAGTGGAGGATTTGCGCATGGTTGCCGTGGTCGAGCCGGATTCCGAACTCAAGGGCTCGATCAAAGACGGAAAAGTTTGCGGCCTCGGAATATCCAATATGAAGGGCGGCATCGCCGCTTTCATGATCGCGGGTAAGGCTCTGAAGCAAAGCGGGATCAAACTCAAAGGAGATTTGGTTCTGGCCGCTGTTGTGGGCGAGATCTCGCGGACGCCGATTGGCGCCTGGCAAACTAAGGAATACCGCGGTGAAGGAGCCGGCACCCGACACTTGCTGACCCACGGCATGCACACGGACTATGCCGTGGTCGCCGATGGCTCCGACATGAACGTAGTTTGGACCCAAACCGGAGTCGTTCAGGTCAAAATTACAACTTTCGGCAAAGCCGAGGCCGCGTGGGGCACCAAGCGCGCAACCCATCCTTCCGCGAAGCTTAACGCCATCGTCAAGATGACAAAGATCATTGCGGCCCTGGAGAGTTGGGCGGAGGATTTTGAGGAGCGCTGCATCTACAACTCTCCCACGGGTCCGATCTATCCCAAGGTCAATATCGGCGCGATTGAAGGCGGCGCCCCGTATCGCCCCAATTACTTTCCCGGCGTGTGCAGCATCTATGTCGATGTCCGCACGCCGCCTCAGATCCGGCCGGTAATCGTGCTCAACGAAATGGAAAGGCAACTTGCGAGCCTAGGCTTGGATTACGAGATGGAGGCCTACAAGTCGCTGCTCGGCCACGAAGGGAAAGGCGTGAAACCTCTCGTCAGCTCGCTGGAAGAGATTCACCAGCACCTGTTTGGGACGAAGGTAAAGTTCGAAGCTCCGGACAGAGCGAGCATCTGGACCGATACCAACGTTTATAACGAGCTCGGGATCCCGGCCGTCAAAATCGGCCCGCGCGGCAAAAGAATCGGTCCGAGGAATGAAGAGTTGGATATCGACCAAATGATCAAAGCCGCGCGGATTTACGCTTTAATCGCATTGGATATCTGCACTCGCGAAAGGCTGGATCCAGAGTAACGCATGGGTTATTTCCCGCGTTGAGGCTCTTCGCGAGACACTCACAATGATAGGTTCACGCGTACAACTTTGTACCGTTTCGACAGAACTGTTTGGCATGCGTGTACTTTTCTTCCGCCGCTGGATCTATCCTGCTGGAAACACGGCAGAATAATTGACTTCATCCCTGGCAATATTTTTGCGTCTCAGGTTAACACCTTCCCCATGGTAAAGTGCATTCATTGGCGCGAGAGGTTTAAAGAGGAGAAAACGGTTATGCCGCGTTTTTCAGAACGACTTCCGGCCTCCGCGGGGGCAGGGCTCTTGTTTCTCGCCCTAATCGCAATAGGGTCGCCCGGCGCCTTGGCAGCAGATAAAAAAGTGAACGTCGCCTACAGCTCCATTTCCGGGAACATGGCTCCGCTATGGATCGCTCATGAGAGCGGCTTTTTTCGCAAGTATGGATTAGACACGCAGTTAGTTCTGATCGAGGGGGGAAGCAGGGCTGTCCAAACGTTGGAATCCGGCGATGTCGCCTTTGCTCAGATGGCGGGAGCGGGCGTGATCCAGGCCGCCCTGAGAGGAGGTGATTCTGTGATGATCGCCGGGGTCGTTAACACGATGACCTTTCAATTTATCGTTGACAGACGGATTACCGAACCCGCCCACCTAAAGGGAAAATCCTTAGGCGTAACGCGCTATGGCTCCTCCACGGATTTCGCCATGCGCTACGTTTTAGACAAGTACGGCCTCAAGCCAGACACGGAAGTACCGATCCTGCAGCTAGGAACAATGCCGGCGCTCTTCTCCGGGCTTGAAGAAAAAAAAATCCAGGGGGCCATGCTGTCGTCCCCGTTCACGTTGAAGGCAAGAAAGGCGGGCTTTCGTCTGCTGGCCGATCTCCGGATGCTCGGACTGGAATACCAACACACTGGGGTCGCCACCACCCGCGCTTTAATCAAGTCCGAGCCCGACTTGATCCGCAATTTTATGAAAGCGTATATCGAAGGGATCCACTACTACAAAACTCATCGCAAGGAATCGCTGGCCATCCTCCAGAGCTACTTGAAAGTCGATGATCCGGACGCGTTAACCGCGATCTACGAGGACATTGGGTTGACCCTGGTACCGGAGAAACCGTATCCAACCTTGAAAGGAATTCGAATGATCCTGCAGGAGCTTGCGTCCCGGGACCCTGCCGCAGCCAATGCTCGACCCGAACAGTTCGTGGACATGACGTTTGTCAATGAACTCGATAAATCCGGCTTTATTGACCGCCTGTACAAATCGGCACCGGTTCTCGCCAGTCGCGCGGCGCCGTCCACTCCTCTCACTGTCCCGAAGGAAAAGGCCGCGGAAGAAGAAAAAATCAAGTTGACCGCAAAAACGTCAACCACGCCCGAAGCAAAGTCGAAGAGCGAACCTACTCAGGTATCAAGTAAGCCGCCTCAGTCACCGGTTCCCACGCTCATTAAAACAACTGCGGCACAAGAATATACAATCAAAGCCGGTGACACGTTGATCAAACTTGCGGAAAAGTACTATGGCTCGCCGGCGAAATGGGAAAAGATCTATGCCGCCAACAAAGACACGATCAAAAACCCCGACTATATCTTTATCGGCCAGAAGATCAGCCTGCCGCCTGCCGACAGCCAGCCGGGAATGTAGACAGTCTTGTCGTGCTTCGACTGGGCTCAGCACGAACGTCAATTAGGTTATTTCCAAGAGTTAGCCGATCACCCTGAGCATCGTCGAAGGGCGGTCGGCGACTTTTCAAACAGTCTGTCTCACGCTGTCTGCGGATCTGCGGGGACGTTTCTTGAAGCGACGCCCAGATTTAAAAAGAAACTACGGTCTCACGATCAACGACGGTTCTTCGGCAGCTTTGGTCTTTTGCTCGCTCAGATAAAAACCAAAACTTTTCTGTGTGATCCGCGTCAGGAACGTTATATCCAAC
>JBOHVR010000094.1:0-4613 GCA_050735755.1 Binatia bacterium | reverse complement strand
CGGCCCGACAGCCTGGGTCAAATCGGTATCGTCGAAATATTTCTGCGGCGCGTCTCAAATATCGATTTGTTTCAAAAGCGTCGCGATGTTTTGTTTCTTGAGGCGGATGCGCCGGGCGCTCTCGCTGGCATCCGGGATCGTCCGCTGGTTCTCAAGCGCTTCGTCGACGGTGCCGAAGGCCGGCCGTTCTATCAAATTTTAAGCCTTGCGCGAGGGCGACCTGAGAGTAGCGATCAGCGGCCCGATATCCGCCACCCTATCGAGCCGTAGAACCACGCCTACACTACGCTCTATGTCGTCCGGGCGCAGCTGGCTGCGCCCACAGTCCCGGTATTGGCGAGTAGTCGGGGTTTTGGTCCGGGTCGGACCCGCGCAACTCGTTGATGTAGTGACCTAAGCTTGCAAAATGAGACCCGTCCTAGGCGCTTAGCAGCGCCTTTTTGAGGGTGGAACGCACGCTTTAAGACAGAATCCATGCCTCGGCTACCACTCTAAGCCGCGTCTACTAAATCGGATTGCCGAATGCTTGATGGACCTAGGGTGTTCAAATCGTCTCAGACGTTCAAACCATCTAGGAGTCAACTGGTTCCAGAGTCGGACGCTGATGATTGTACACTTCCGCGTTCAGATGAATCGCGATGGGCTTTCTCGGCTCGTCGCCCGCGTTGTGGCGAATACGTTCACTACCCGAATTGACTTGATAACGATCAAGTAGTTAGAATTTTCAAGGTTGCGCAGAAATACTGATCGGTGTCGCCGAAGGAATGCAGCTTGCCGGAATACCCTGGACTGAAATGTCGCCTCTGAGGCAATCCCTAACTCAATAGATAAGATGGAGGACAGTGACAACGGCTGGTTCCTTGAAGGCAACGCCAAGTTTGACACTCCGAGTCTAAAATGACCCATCCAAAACGGAGGACAAAATGTCGCTCATCATGACGAAACAAGAGCGCGAGGCGTTTCTGGCCGATGTTCACGTCGGCATCATTAGCATTGCCGACGAAGGTCGAGGACCGCTCACGGTGCCGATCTGGTATGCCTATGGTTCGGGAGGAGATCTACGAATCATGACCGGTAGGGAGTCGCGAAAGGGACGACTGCTCGCCCGCGCCGGCAGATTTAGTCTGTGTGTGCAGACAGAAAGTCCGCCGTACAAGTACGTCAGCGTGGAGGGTGCCATCGTTTCTACTGAAGCGGCGGATATCGAGCGCGATCTGCGCCCGCTCGCCCGCCGTTATCTCGGAAACGAAATGGGCGATCGCTATGTGGATCAGACCCGCAACTTACCTACGCATGCCGACAACGTCCTCATCCGCATGCGTCCCGAACGATGGCTGACCACCGACTACTCTAAGGAAGAGGCCAACTGATCGTGCTCGTGTTCGCGAGGCGTGTTCATCGAAACATTTCTTCAGCGACCTGTCAGGCACTTGATCGTGGGCGGCCCCGAGGGCTTGAACGGTTTGAACGTCTGGAACGACTGGAACGCTTACTCCACGTGAGTGTTAGCCCGATTCAGTGATGAAGGACGACACAGCCGAGGTTCTGTCAATCGAGGGACGCGAAGTCCGGGTGACCCACCCCGACAAGCCGTATTTTTTTAAGCGGACGAAGCAGATCGAGTTTCGAGAGGCCGGGCGCTCTCGCTGGAATGCGGGATCGGCCGCTGGTTCTCAAGCGCTTCGTCGACGGTGCCGAAGGCCAGCCGTTCTATCAGAAACGCGCGCGCGCCAAGCGGCCCTTGTGGTTGCGAACCGTTACGCTGTCATTCCCTTCGGGCCGCAAAGCGGAGGAGATTGTCGTCAGAAGAAGACTTTCGTCCTTAAATCCCCGCCGACGGGAAAACTCGCTATTGCGGGCATTCGAACTGATTCCCGAGGTAAGCGCCCACGTTGTTGTTGATCGCGTTCAAGAGATCCTCCACGGCTTGACGATGCTGCTGCCGTAAACCAGCAAGCGCATCCAACAAACCGGCAGACGGATTATTAAAAATCGCTAAATATTCGTCACCGGCTGGAAAGGCGATCCAGTCATTGCCAGGGAAGGCCACGCCAGCTTTGGCGGTCGTCGGTCGGCCATTCCTGTTGAGTGTTTCGTAGATTGCACCAGGCGTGTCGCTCGCAGCGGCGGAAAGGCCGGCAATAAGCTTCTGTTTGCTAGCAGCAGGTTTCAGAAACAACATCGAGTTGTTCGTCGACGAATTCTGAAAATCGATCTGGGTAAAACCGGCGAACACACCACTAAAAAGAGCAGGGTTTATTGTGCCCAAAAATTCGAAAAACTCATTCGCTTCTTCCCCGGTCAGAGTTCCGGCAAAAGTAACGACCGCATAGTCGAGAGAAAAGGCATACGCCTTGGGGTTACCGGGACTGAAGTGAGCGGTTCCGCTTTGGTTCAAAACGTAACCAAGGGCATTACTGAGCACGTCAACATCCGCCTGGGTCACTGCGTTACTCCCTGAGTCCTGAATCGTAAACACATAGGAAGGGTTGGTGAGCCCCTCAAATCCACCGGCCGCCACGAGGAATTTTGTATTGCTAGATTCGACCGTGCTGATTGCTCCGTTGGCCTTAAGCGTATCGATCACGTTATCGACGATTTGACAGTCATTGAGAAGCCGATTACTCCAAAGCTCCAGGTTTGCGAAGCCTATACTTTGGATCTTGTTGAGATCACTATCCCCTACGATTTCTACACTTGGAATCGGCTCCACCGAGATATACGACGTAGCGGTTGCCGGGCGAGCCGGCAGCGTAACCGCCAGTAGAACTAGCGCGGCAAACAAATCAATTCCGATTCGACGCTTCATCCCGTTTTGACTCATAAAGACCTCCAGTTGAATCGCCCGAGCAGACAGTGCTTCTTTCATACCACAGAGTGACGCGCGCCCTGTTACGTCTGGCGAGGATATGTCCTCCCCCCTGATTGGTCAAGATGCCGCCGGCGTGTGAATGCCTATGCTTATTTTGTTCATGTGCTTAGTGGCAGAAACCTGCGATCAAGGGAGAACTAGCTAGATCAATTCAGCGAAATTGTTAAGCTGTAAAGGTCCTGGCCCCAATGCTGGGCGTGAGCCTGATTCAGTGATGAAGGACGACACAGCCGAGGTTCTATCCATTGAGGGACGCGAAGTCCGGGTGACCCATCCCGAGAAGCCTTACTTCTCTAAGCAAACTAAGCTCTCGAAACTCGATCTCGTCCGCTACTATCTTTCGGTCGCGCCGGGCGCTCTCGCTGGAATCCGGGATCGTCCGCTGGTTCTCAAGCGCTTCGTCGACGGCGCCGACGGCCAGCCGTTCTATCAAAAACGCGCGCCCGCCAAGCGTCCCTCGTGGCTGCGGACTGTTACGCTGTCATTCCCTTCAGGCCGCAAAACGGAAGAAGTCGTTGTCGATGACGCAGCGGGGCTCGCGTGGGTCGTGAACCTGGGCTGCATCGAGCTACATCCGCATCCCGTCCGTTCCCGCGATCTCGAGCACCCGGACGAGTTGCGCGTCGATCTCGATCCGAACCCTGGCGTCCCGTGGGACGACGTGCGCCGTGTTGCTCTCGAGGTGAAATCTTTTCTCGAGGAGATGGGTCTTCGCGGCTGGCCGAAGACGAGCGGCTTGCGGGGAATGCACGTGAACGTGCGGATCGAACCGCGCTGGACGTTCGTCGAGGTGCGCCGCGCCGGGCTCGCATTATCGCGCGCAATCGAGCGGCGTCTGCCGGCCCTGGCGAGTTCTAAGTGGTGGAAGGAGGAGCGTCACGGCGTGTTCCTCGACTACAACCAGAACGCCAAGGACCGCACGACCTGCTCTGGCTATTCCGTGCGCCCGCTTCCCGACGCCCGCGTGTCCACGCCGCTGCACTGGCATGAGGTCCCCGACTGCGACCCGGCCGACTTCACCGTGCTCACCGTTCCCAAGCGCTTCGCGGAGTTCGGCGATCCGCACGCCGGCATCGACACCGCGCCCGGTTCGCTTGAAAAACTGCTAGAGCTCGCGGCGGAAGACGAGGCGGCAGGTCTCGGCGACGCACCCTGGCCGCCACACTTTCGTAAGATGGAGGGCGAAGCGCTGCGCGTGACCCCTTCGCGCGCCCGCGCCGCGATTAAGAAACCCACCGTAAAGAAGCCGGGGACCAGGGCGCCACTTCTGGTGGTCGCGAACTCTCCGGACAGAGCATCGGCCCTCGCCGGTCTCGAGAGGTGGAAGAGTAAACATCCCGAAGTGGCCGCGCTTCTCGCCGTGGACGACGTGCTGATCGACTCCATGCGCGGCAGGTCGTCCAACTGGACCCGCATCCGAGTGAACCTGCGAAATGTGCCGGAAGGGTTGCGCCCGCCGCAAGAAACCCCCGACCCAGATGACGATCCAACGCGTGAATGGCGCCGATAAGGGTTCAAGTCGTTCAAACAGTTCAAATCGTTCAACCCGTTCTTTATCTTCCCCGCGTGCACGGGAGAAGAAAGGGGCTCCGAAAGCAGTTTGAACGGAGCGCAGCGGTTGAACGGCTTGAACGCTTTGAACCAGAACTCGTATACCTTGAACTTTGAACTTTAAACTTGCGGCGCGGTCGGAATGGTAAACCAGAAAGTGCTGCCCTTCCCCCGGTTCGCTCTCCACTCC
>JBOHVR010000093.1:0-4582 GCA_050735755.1 Binatia bacterium | reverse complement strand
GGCAAAAGCAGCGCGCGGCTCTGGCTCGGGCGATTGCGAAGGACCCGGAAATTTTGATTCTGGACGACGCATTCTCCAGCGTGGATACCGAAACTGAAGATGCCATTCTCAGCCAGCTCGCCGGCTTTATAAAAAAGAGAACGACGCTCTTGATTTCCCATCGTGTCTCAACCGTGCAGCGGGCCGATCTGATCGTCTACATGACCGACGGACGCATCCTGGAACAAGGAACCCACGAGGAACTTTTGCGCCGCAGGGGCGACTATTACCGCCTTTATCAGAGGCAACGTTTAGTGCGTGAGGTTGAGGAAATGAAGCGCGCAGGGGAACGGGCGTGAGCGAAACTATCCATCCCGAAGACGAGATCTTGGGCAAAGGTTACGATGGCCGCCTCATGCGGCGGTTGCTCCAGTACGTCTGGCCTTACTGGAAATTTCTCGTGCTCTCATTGTTATTTCTCGCGCTCTATACCGGCACGCAGCTCCTGGGGCCATACGTAACTAAGATCGCCATTGACCGGTACATTGCTACCCAAGACCTTCAAGGTCTTGATCTCATGGTGCTGCTTTATTTGGGCAGTGTGATTCTGGGTTTTGTATGCTTGTTTGCCCAGACTTACACCACTGAATACGTCGGCCAGCGCGCGATGCACGATCTTCGCGTTAATGTTTTTTCTCATCTGCAGAGTCAGGATCTGTCGTATTTCGACCGTAACCCCGTCGGGCGCTTGATGACGCGAACGATCAACGATGTGGAGACCTTGAACGAGCTTTTTAGTACCGGCGTTGTGGGACTCTTGGGAGACGCGTGCATTGTTTTCGGCATTGCCGGGGCGATGCTTTTGTTGGACTGGCGGCTGGCGCTGGTGACCCTTTCGGCTTTTCCGTTGATCCTGTATCTGAGCCGGTTCTATCGCCGCAGGTCGCGCGAGGTCTATCGCGAAAGCCGCCTCATCCTGGCGCGCATGAATGCCAACCTGCAGGAAAACATCGCCGGTGTTGGCACCATCCAGGCTTTCGGCCAGGAAGAGAAATGTTACGAGCGCTTCGGGACGATTAATACTGACTATCGCGATCTCTTGCTCAGGAGCATTCGTTACAATGCGATGTTTTTTCCCTTGATTGAGATCTTCAGTGCGGTCACGGTGGGCCTGGCGTTGTGGTACGGAGGAAGCCTGATCGTAGACAAAGCGTTGGAAGCTGGAGTGATTGTCGCTTTTATTCAGTACATCCAGCGCATGTACCATCCGATTCGCGATCTTGCGGACAAATACAACATCATGCAGGCGGCGATGGCCTCGTCGGAGCGCATCTTTACCTTGCTCGATACCCGGCCCGCGATTCTTAACCCTGCACGTGCCGTGACGCCGGACCTCCGTTTGGGAGCGGTTGAGTTCAACAATGTTTGGCTTTCCTACGACACGGGCGAGCCGGTTCTCAAAGGGATCTCCTTCAAAGTGCGACCGGGGGAAAAACTTGCCTTGGTTGGGCCTACAGGAGCGGGAAAGACTTCTATTATATCCGCTTTGTTTCGATTCTACGAAATTGAGCGCGGCCGGATTCTGGTTGATGGAGTGGACGTCCGCGATTGGAACAAACAGGCGTTGCGGCGCCACCTGGGACTTGTGCTGCAAGATGTCTTTTTGTTCTCGGGCGACGTGGCCACGAACATTTCCCTTGGAGATCCGCAGATCAGTGAAACCCGCGTGGTGGAAGCGGCGCGCCGAGCGCAAATCACGGCCTTCATCGAGCGCTTGCCCGCGCAGTATCGAGAGGAAGTTCATGAGCGCGGCGCGACGTTCTCGCAAGGCCAGCGCCAACTGCTCTCGTTTGCGCGCGCGCTCGCCTTTGATCCCAAGATTCTTATTCTGGACGAGGCCACCAGCTCCGTAGACACGCAAACGGAGTTACTGATTCAGGAAGCGTTGACGGAGCTCCTGAAAGACAGGACGGCGATTGTCATCGCGCACCGGCTATCGACGATCAAAAATGTCGATCGCATCCTCGTCATTCATAAAGGAGAGGTTTGGGAAGAGGGCAGCCACGCAACCTTGCTCGCGCGGGAAGGATTGTACGCGCGCCTTTACGAGCTTCAATACCGCGCCCAGGAGAACGGCGCGGCCGTGAATTTAAACCCGTAAAGATTTGTCGCGCACCTTTTCGACTTCTTGCCAGCGAAAGCATGTCATGAGGTGATCGTTTACCATGCCGACGGCCTGCATAAACGCGTAGCAGATCGTCGAGCCCACAAACTTAAATCCGCGATTTAAGAGTTCCTTGCTCATAGCGTCGGAATGCGGAGTTCTGCTGGGAATTTCGCTTAGGCTTCTTCTTCGATTAAGTCGCGGGTAACCGCCGACAAAACGCCAAACAAAGGCATCGAAGCTGCCAAATTCCTTCTGCACCGCGAGGAAAGTCCTCGCGTTTTGAATGGCGGCGCTAACCTTCAACCGATTGCGGATGATGCCGGGGTTGGCAAGCAAGCGTTTGATTTTGCGCCCGTCGTATCGGGAGATGGCCCGCGGATCGAATTGGGAAAACGCGGTACGGTAGCTTTCACGTTTCCTGATTATGATCTCCCAGCTCAATCCCGCCTGCATGCCCTCGAGAATGAGGAACTCAAATAAAGCACGATCGTCGTGCAGAGGAACGCCCCACTCCTTGTCATGATAATCGATCATGAGTTCTGTCTTAGCCCAGCCACAGCGTTGCACGCTCGTGTCGCTCATGTTTGTGTCCTATCTCTGCCGGTTTGTGTTTCCGGCCCCTGAAGTATAAACTGCGATTTTATCGAGGGAAACATTTCCGGACACTTATGAAAACAAGTCTGTATCTTTTGGTTCCCGCTTTGGTTGGCTTTCCCATTTTAGGTTGTGACATGCTTAAGGGAAAAAAGCGGGTCGAGAACGGCTCTCGCGTTAGCGTGGAATACACTCTTTCAGACGGCAAAGGTGATCTCATTGAATCCAACAAGGGAAAAGCCCCGCTTGAGTACACGCAAGGCGGGGGCCAGATTATTCCCGGACTGGAAAAAGAACTCACGGGCATGGCAGTCGGTGACGAAAAGAAAGTTCAGATCAAACCGGAAGACGCTTATGGTCCGGTGGATCCCGCAGCGTTTCGTGAGATGCCGAGGGAGAGCCTTCCCCCTGAGGGCTTGAAAGTCGGCACGCAACTGATGGTCAAAACGCCCCAAGGCCAAAGCTTTCCTGTACGGGTCCACGAAGTTAAGGAAAAGAGCGTCGTTCTGGATATGAACCACCCGCTCGCGGGAAAGACCCTGTCCTTCGACATAAAGGTCCTCGATATCGAGAAGACCGAAAAGAAGTAAGTCTCTAGCCGTGATTTTTGATCGCCTGCAGCAACTCCTGCTTCAATCCCATATTTAGTTTCAATTTAATCGGAAACGGATTGTCCTGACCCTATTTCGCGTATAGGGTAAAAAGAACTATGGGTGACAGAGCCTATGGCCGTAATCTATCGATTTAGGAGGGGAATAAGTAATGATTAAAAACGGCTCCGTCGTCAGCTTTGAATACACTCTCTCGGATGAAAAGGGAAAGTTAATTGAATCTAACAAGGGGGAAGAGCCCGTCACTTATACCCACGGGCAGCATCAGATTATTCCGGGCCTGGAGAAGGGCCTTTCGGGAATGGACATGAATCAGGAAAAGAACATTCGCGTGCAACCGGAAGAGGCCTACGGGCCGGTTGATCCCAAAGGCTTCAAGGAAGTGGCCAAAACGGAAATTCCCGCGCAAGGTTTGAAAATAGGAACTATGCTTCACGCCCGCGGCCCAAAGGGAGAAGACTTTTCCGTTCGCGTGCATGAGATCAAAGAGGAAACCGTGATTCTGGATCTTAATCATCCGCTTGCAGGCAAGGCTTTGAATTTCGAAGTCAAGGTGTTGAACGTTCAGCCGGGCGAGGCGGAGTAGGGTTCTGGTCTTTGCTTCTTGCAGCTCGAAAGAACAGCAGGCCTTTGGCGAAGAACAAAACGACAGCCACAAAGACGGCTTCCAGGCGCAGATGCGGCCTCTGCGGCAGGACTCGGAGGCTGACCCAAACCGATTGCTGCGGTAATTGGATCTGCGACGACGAGGACAAATACGTCCTCTTCTCGTTCGCGCGGAACAGTTGCTCCCGGAATCATCGCCGTTACACCCTCTGCGCGTATCATCACACGGAAAAACACTCCGGTGATTGGAAAGAATGTTCGAAATGCAGCAAAGGCTTCGAAACGGAAATGTACGTTTGGTACGGGACCAATGATTACAATTTCGAAAAGCTACCGAATCCTCCGGCGTATGAACCAACGAAATGCGCGCAGTGCGGCAGCGTGATAAATTTAGGAGAGGACGAGTACTCAAGGGCCGCCGAAGGCTATTTCTGTGAAAACTGCTCCTGGAAGAGACTCGATGAGCGGGCGCTTCAGCGAACGCGAAGTCCTGACGAGCAGTAGCGTAGGGTTGACGAAAAGATTGGCAATCTTAGTTCCGCTCCCGAAGTAATTCCTTAGATTTCACGGAGTAATTCCGTCGCCACTTCGAAATCTTCGATGATCCCGTGGCACGGAGAAACAA
>JBOHVR010000092.1:0-6342 GCA_050735755.1 Binatia bacterium | reverse complement strand
CACCGTAACCGCTACAAAGGTTAACAAAGTCTCAGATGACATTGGGCTAACTTTCATTCCACTTCTTCGCGTTAATCATCTGCCCCGTAACCTCCGGCGTGTCCTGGGCTGCAAGAAAAGAAACGAGAGGGACGACGACATCAGGTGGCTGGCCGCCGCGGCCGTCCACGTTAGCGCGGCTTCCGGGATGAATCGCATTGGCGCTGATGCCGAACTCACGAACTTCTTCCGCCACCGTCTTCATGAGTCCCTCGACGGCGTGCTTGGAAGCGCAGTAGGCGCTTTTCCCCGGCACGCCTTGACTGCCTGCGTTTGAGGAAGTGCTGATGATCGTCCCGCGACGCTGCCGGATCATGTGAGGCAGAGCAAAGTGAGTGCACAGAAAGACAGCCCGCAGGTTCACGCCGAGAACAAGATCCCACTCATCTATGGGCAGCTCGTGAGTGGGGCGCTTTCTTAGGCACCGCCAGGACTCGAAGACGCCGTCCTCATGGTCCTCCATTCTCAGGCCTGCGTTATTGATCACAATGTCGATTTTCCCGAATCGTTCGACGCAAAATTTGCACATCCGTTCCGCGGTTTCGGTCTGGCTGAGATCGCCGGCGAAGGCTTCGGCGATTCCACCACGAGAGCGAATCTCCTCCAAGACTTTCTTGCCTTCGACTTCTCTCACGTCCGCTACCAAAACCACGGCTCCCTCGCGCGCCAGCCCTAAAGCCATGGCGCGGCCGAGCCCGCTGCCGCCTCCAGTCACGATCGCAACTTGATCCGTAATTTTCATGTGGTGTTCAACTAACCGGGCAACCACATAGGGTTGCCCCTACGAGTTCCGTTCTCTGTCTCATTATCATTCGGACGGGAACATTTTCTTAAGCTTCTCAACGACTTCAGGAGGCTGATTCATCACCTCGTTGATCAGCCCCTCGATCTCTTCGCCCGTTGAAGGGTCGACCTCGATTCGGGACTTTTTCACTTCGGCCAGAAGTTCCGTGTCTTTCAAGGCCTTGGCGTAGGCGTCGCGCAGGATCTTTACTTTGGCGGGCGGCGTCCCCGGTGGAACCACCATCGGCCGGCCCAATTCTTCTCCGGCCAGAATGACCCGCGCGATGCGCCGGCCCATGTCCGGAGCTTTGTATTTATCCATTAGCTCATAAAGCGTGGGGACATCCGGGATGCGGGGATCTCTCTCCCTCCCCGCCTGCAGGAGGTGGCGGTCGAAGCCCTTTTTGTCCCATGTCAAGAACGGCTCCCGGCTGAAGTGAACGGTAATTCTTGTCGTGCGGCAGATCACTTCACCTCTTTCCAAAGCCAGGTCCACCTCGCTTCCGCCCGGATAACCTAGAATCACATGAAATTTCGCTCCAACCGTCTCCTCCAGAATTTTCGCCATCAGATTGCTCTGGTCGGTAGCCCCGGAGGCGCCGCATTTGGCCGGTTCTTTCGCCGCGATGATATCGTCAATCGATTTGTAGGGAGAATCCGCGCGGACATACAGCATCATCGTTCCTTTTTCCTGGGACCCGAGCCAATTGAACTTGCGCAGGTCGAACTTCACTTCCTTTTGTCCCGTGAGCTGCTGCAGGTACATATAGGTCTGGAACATGCCGACCGTTAACCCGTCCGGCTTGGCGATGTTGTATAGATGATTTGCCGCCACCATGGAGCCGCCCCCGGGCATATTTTGCGGAATCGTCTCGGGGTTCCCGGGGATATATTTCCTCAAATAACGGGCAAAGAGCCGAGCCCAACGATCGTACAATCCGCCTGGAGTGGAGCCGACTACGACCTGGAGCGTCTTGCCCTGGTAATAGGGCGACTGCGCGAAGACAGGTTGCAAGGTTGAAAGGTCAAAGAGGTGAAGGGTAAAAATGGCTATAAAGACCAAACGCAACCTTAAAACTTTCTGACGAAGCATGGGCCTCCTCCTTACTTTCAATCAGCTAGATAACGACAATTTGCGGGTTGACATATCACGATGGGAACGGATAGTGTCTCGTTCGATGATCTCGAACTCTCAAAAGCGGCGTATCGTCCCACAAGCTCAGTTTCAGTGTCAAGACGATTGACTAAGCAAGGAGGCAAGTGATGGATCGCATAAGCAAGCTGATAGTGCTCCTGGCATTCAGTTGCGCGTGGATGTTGACTGCGAGCCACGCGCTGGCCCAACAAACTTCGGCTCAGGTTCTGAGCAAGATCGAAAAGCTTCCGCCGGAAAAAAGACAGGCGGCCTTGATCGAGGGAGCCAAAGCGGAAAAAGAAGTCACTTTCTACAGCTCCCTGCAGGCGCAGCAATTGGATCCTTTCACTAAAGCGTTCAGCAAACGGTACCCATTCGTTAAGGTCAATTTTTATCGCGTGTCAGGGAACAAACAACTGATAAAAATACAAACGGAACACGCTGCCGGCAGGCATCTCGTGGACGTCATCAACGGCTCCGGCGAGGATGTGATGGTGATGAAGAAGGGCGGCATCCTGGATCTCTACAACTCACCGCAGAGAGAGTTCTATTCCGCCGACGACAAGGACAAAGAGGGATACTTCACTGCGTTTTACGTGATCCCGATGGTGCTTGGGTACAATTCCAGGATGGTCAAGCGCGCGGATGTCCCTAAGACGTACCAAGATCTGCTCAATCCGAAATGGAAGGGGCAAATCTTTCTCGACAACGAGGCGTACGATTGGTTTGCGGTTTTGCTCAAGCATTTCGGCAAAGAGAAAGGGCTGCAGTACATGCGGGGGCTGGCCAAGCAAGATCTGGCGCTGATCAGAGGCCGCACCCAGCAAAGCCAGCTTGTGATCGCGGGCGAGAGGCCTTTGGCCATTGTTCTGTCCGGCCATACGGTATGTGATCTCAAAGCCAGCGGAGCGCCGATCGACTGGGTGGGATTGGACCCGTTTTTTTCCTCCGCCAACTACATCATGTTAGCTCGGAATGCCCGGCACCCGCACGCCGCCGCGCTTTTCATGGACTGGTCTTTGTCTGAGGAGGGACAATCGGTGATTACAACCTTCGGCCGTGTGGTCGCGCGGAAAGGGGTCAAGCAGCGCTTCCCGGAGCTAGTCGAAAAACCCGCGATTCCCGTCGACCTCGACTTTATGGCTCCGGTTCTCCAGGAAAGCAGCAAACAATTTCGCGAGATCTTTGTCGACGGAAAATAGCTTGACAACCCAACCGGCCTCCCGGTAGGACACAACAGTTTGAACGATCAGTTTTGAATCACAAGCAGGAGGAATTATGTACCAGGGTTTAAAAGTCATTGATGTCCACGGTCATATGTCGACGCCGCCGCATTTCAGGGGATTTCTCGCCGGCATGATCTCCCTGAATACGCCGAATACGAAGATACCGATGACCGACGAGCAGCTGGAAAACGCTCAGAAATCACATCTTCAGGTCATGGACGAGAGGAATATCGATCTCCAGCTTCTCGGTCCCAGGCCCATTGCCATGTGGCATTGGACCCGTCCCTTTCTCCAGGAAGCCATCTGCCGGGTCACAAATGATGTGATCGCGCGCATTGTCAAGCTGCATCCTGATCGTTTCCTTGGGATGGCGCAGCTCCCGCAAAGCGCACAGGTCGATACCGGCAATTGTGTGGCGGAGCTGGAGCGCTGCGTCAAAGAGTTGGGATTTGTCGGCGCCTACGTGAATCCCGATCCGGGCGGAAAAAAGGAAGCGCCCGGGATGCACGACGAATACTGGTATCCGGTTTACGAGAAGGCGCAGGAACTCGACGTGCCGCTTATGGTGCATCCGTCGACGAGCTACGACCCGCGCCTCGAAGCAATCCCGCACAACTACCAGATGAACAACTACACCGAAGAGTTCATCGCGCTGCACTGTATCACCCACGGAAAAGTCTTCGACAAATTTCCGCGGCTCAAAATTGTGATCTGCCATTGCGGCGGGGCCCTCAATCGGTTCATCCCCACCGACCATCACCTCGTGCAGAAAGACGTGAGCAAGAACCTTTTCTTTGACGCGTGCGCCTATGACGTGAATTTTCTTACCGCCGCGATCAAGCAAAAGGGAGTAGACCAGATGCTCTTCGGCACCGAGGCTCCGGGCTCGGGCGGCGCGGTGCGCCCCGATACCGGACGGCCTTCCGATGATATGTTTCCCGTCATCGATAGCCTAGAATTCCTGAGCACGGACGACAAGGTCAAGATCTTTCACAAAAATCCCTTGAAGGTGTTCACCAAAGTGAAGGTCTAAGCCGCGTGATGTCTGCTCAAGCTTCTTCCTCACTTCCCTCTCCCGCGCGGGCGGGAGAGGGTCAAGATGAGGGAGAGAGTAGACGGAACCTTGAGTTGGCCCTGATCCGAGCAGCAATCCAGGGCGAGGCTCTCATCTCCCGCCCAGCACCCACTCGCGCCACAGCTGCGCGTAGCGATCAATCCGATCCATATATTTCACCGGATCGATCATGATGAAATCAAATCCTTCGCGCATACGCGGGGGGTCGGGCACAAGCTCCGGATGGGAAGCGATGCGGTTGACCTCGTGGATTATTTTCTCGCCGCCCTCTTTGCTGAAGAAGAAGTCGAGAAAGAGCATCGCCGCATGCGGATGCGGAGAATTCTTCGCCAGCGCCGACACGATTCCTTTGCCGATGACAGGCTCCAAATTGATCCAGTCGACCGGCGCCCCGCTTTTTTGCGCGCGCGGAAAATACTGGCTATAGGAATTCGGCGACATCGGATCCTCGCCGGCCATGACGAGCTGCGCCATCAGGGTGTGCCCGCTGCGAATGCTGGGGTTTTGCGCCCCCAGCCTCTGAAAAAATGCCTTTCCTTTTTCTTCTCCCCAGTGATCCATCAGGCTCATAAACCATTCCGTCTGTTCCCTCTCGACGGACATCTGTCCCTTCCATTTGGGATCAAGCAAGTCCTCGTATTTCCTGGGTGCTACGGCGGGCGGCACCAGCCGCGTGTTATAACCTAGCACAATCATCGTCACCCGGTTCGCAACCCAGAATCCCTGAGACTGGACGAATCGCTTGTCGTACTTTTCCACGGAAGGTGTGTAGTACGGCCGCAGCGTACCCTTCCGGCGCAGTGCCTCGATCTGAAAGTCGGCGGTTTCAACGACATCGGCGAGAAATCGCCCGGCCTGGAACTCCGTCATGTAGCGCTGCACGAGGCGCTCGGAAGTAAGACGGATGAGCTTGATCTTAACGAACGGATAACGCTTTTCGAAAAGCTGAATGACCTTGGCCGAATCCTCGCCGGAAAGCGTGGTATACCATCCGAGCTCGCCTTCCCGCTTCGCTCCCTCTTCGATCCTGCTCTGGCGGTCTTTGCCCCGGTAGACGGCAATATCTTCCGGCGTAGCCGCTAGGCCTGCCTGCGACGCCAACAGCGTTACAATAAGAGAGATAACTGCGGATTTGGTTGTCATTTTACTCCTCCGAATGGGTTGATGGCCTGCTTCCCAACTGGAAGCCTTTTACGGCGCGGCGCTGAGCAGCCGGGGTCCGTACAGTTTTACCGCATTATCCCAAAGAATCTTGCGCTTCGCATCTTCTGAAATGGGCTGAGCATCCAGTTCAGGAAGAGCTTTCTGAGGCTCGATTCCGTCAAGATGCGGATAGTCGGTGTTCCAGACAATGTTGTCTCCGTTGAGATGTTCGACGACATATTTTAGAGCGCGCTCGTCGCTGTCGCACGCGACCGTGCACTGGCGCATAAAATATTCGCTCGGGAGCATGGAGAGGCTTTTTGGCTTTCCCATGACGCTGTAGCGCCCGTGGCTGTGCACATCCATCCTTCCCAGCCAGAAGGGCAGCCATCCGGCATTGGATTCCAGTATTGCAAGCCTTAGCTTCGGAAAGCGATTCAGGATCCCGGTGAAAATGAAATGTCCCATCGTCGCCATGTTATCGCACGGAAACCCGATCGCATGATCGACGCCGCGGAGCGCTTGAAAGTCATGCTTGCCGCCTTCGCCTGCTTCCATTGTCTCTACCACACGAAAGCCTCTAAAGGGTTGCACGCGATAGCGATACTCGCCATGCACGGCAATTGGAAAGTCTAACTCTGACGCGAGCTGCCAGAGCGCGTCGTATTCTCTCTCGTGCAACCACTTGCCTGCGGGGAGAAGCGGATTTCTCACCGAAACCGCGCCGAGTCGTTCTACCGCGCGGCGCGCCTCTCTGACAACCTCATCGACGTCAGCGCCCGGAACCACGGCGATAAACTTGAGGCGCTTCGAATCCACACTGCAGTAGTCGTGAGCCCAGTTGTTATACGCTCGGCACAGTGCCGCCCCCAAATCGGCGTCCTTGAGCGCTACGTTACAGCCAAAGTTGCCGTTGCTGCCGGTCGGCAGCAGTACTTGAA
>JBOHVR010000091.1:0-18013 GCA_050735755.1 Binatia bacterium | reverse complement strand
TGGCGCGAAAGATCGCCCCAAGCTAATAGGAGGAGCAAATATGGCAGTTAACTACGATCCTTCGAAGCAGTTCGACATTAAGACCTGGGATGTGGAGTGCCGGCGCGATCCGGTCCGCACGCTGATGGCGCGCATCTATCAGCCTCAGGCCGATGGACCATTCCCTGCGTTGCTGGACGTGCACGGTGGCGCCTGGAACGGCCAGGACCGCACGGCCAACGCGCCGGTGGACGAGCGACTCGCGGCGAGCGGCATCCTGGTTGTCGCGATCGATCTGCGTTTAGCCAAGGAAGCCCCTTACCCCGCGTCGGTGGCTGACGCGAACTACGGCATCCGGTGGCTGAAGTTGAAAGCCCGGGAGTGGAAGGGCGATCCCGAGACAGCGGGAGCGCTGGGCAGTTCGAGTGGGGGCCACGTCATGCAACTTTGCGCGATGCGCCCCGGCGACCCGCGCTATAACGCGCATCCACTACCGGAGGCGCCGCATCTGGATGCAAGCGTCAAATACCTCATTGCGCGATCCCCGATCAGCGACCCCGCCGCGCGCTATGAACAGGCAAAGAAAAAGCAGCGGGAGTTTCTAATCAAAAATAGCGAGACCTATTTTAACCCCTGGGAAACGATTCATGAAGCCAATCCCCAGCGTATCCTCGAGCGTAAGGAGGCGGTAACCTTACCTCCGATGTTTGTCTTGCAGGGCGAATTGGATGATAACGTGTTGCCGGAGGTGCAGCAAAAGTTCGTTGAGACTTATCGCAAGGCCGGGGGCGCGATTGACTTCGAGATCTTCGGCGGAGCCGAGCATCGCTGGGTGATTAAGCCAAGTCAAAATACTGACCGCGCGATCGCTATGATGAAGACGTTCATCGCGCGCCAGTTGCGCGCCCATTAGCGGGGGTTGGACGGGACCCGCTGGTTTCACCTCTTTCGAGTCGTAACGCGGAGGGTAGAGGAACAACTCATGGAGCAAAAGTCTGTAAAGGAAGTTCACAGCGAACTTGGAATGCACAGCGTGCGTTTCGCGAAAGACGAACAGCAGCGACGCCAACAACAACAGGTGCTGTTCAAATGGCCCGAAATTGAGAGGCAGCTAGGCGAACACAAACATATTTACGTGGTGGACGCGCGCCTCGGTTCCAACAACCACACGCATCGGCTGTGGTACGACGTTATCCCTGCGCACACGGAAGAGGGCAGAGACTGGCGCACCCTTGGGCATCGCCATACCGTGGAAGCCATCATCTATTTTCTCCGGGGACACGGACATAGCATCATCGATGGGGCGCGTTACGATTGGGGGCCGGGAGACTTGCTGTGCGTGCCAATGTTCTCGTGGCACCGTCACATCAATGACGGCGATGAGCCGGTGGTGCGCATCGCCTCGACGACCGGGCCGCTCTCTCTCGCGCTCGGCCAAGCGGTTTATGAAGACGAACGTTATCCCGAGTTTTGGGTGTACGCTCAGGAAGGCGAAGAGGCGAAGAAGACTCTCATCCCTGGCGGCGGGGGCGAAGTTGGCCGGGCTAACGTGGGAGGAAACAACGCGGCGGAGTGGTATGCTGATCAGGTGGCTTTCGCCATGAAAGAAGAGCAATTACGGCGTCAAAGTAAGGTGTTAGTTAAGCCAGATAACCTTGTCTTTGAGCCCACCGCAATGGGTCGGCTGGCCTATGTGGTGGATCCACGGCTTGGGTTTCAGAGTAAAGCGCTCGGCGTGGTCATGGCAGAGATTCCGGCCGGCAGGCGCTCGGGGGCGCACCGCCACTTGTACGATGAGATCAATCTCGTCGTATCAGGCAGCGGCAAGATTATCGTCGAGGACAAGGAATACGCGTTTGATCCGCTTGATGTTATTTCCATTCCGGTTTTTGCGTGGCACCAGTACTTCAATACGGGCACAGACCCGGTCCGCATACTTGGTATCAACACCCGCCTGGCGCTGGAAAATCTCGGCCTGTCGCTCACGCATCAGGGCGAGCTGGCGGACCATTAGCAACGTCTTGACCTCGTGGTTGCCGCCAATTACCGGATAAAAACTTTGACATCTTCTCTAGGTGTCTGTTAAAGGAAGCTAACGTGTGCCGTCTTTCTGCGAGATCGAATCGACTCAGACTGATAAGCGGAGGGCCGTGCGGATGAAGATCCAGATCACCCACCTCGTCGTGGAATTCAAAGACTGTCAGTGCGAGCTGTCTAACGCAAACTTTGTTAAAAGGGCGCTCCGCCAATCCATTAGGGAAACGGGCTTAACGGCATTGCACACTTATTTTCACAACTTTAAGCCCCAGGGAACGACAGGGATGATTCTGTTAAGGGAGTCCCACGTCGCTATTCATACCTGGCCGGAGCACCGATATGCCTCGGTGGATATAATGACTTGTGGCAAGAAAAAGGACGCGCTCCGCGCCCTCCGCAGCTTGGTGCGGAATTTGCGCCCGAAGCGGATCGAGCGGCAAGAACTCCGACGCGGCACCGGCTTTAAGCTGCGCTAGATTTCATTGTCATTGTTCGCGCTTATTTTTGACAGGCGACCTGCGCTGTGAGCTTCATCGATGCCGCACGAATGTGCAGCCATCTGACTTTTGGACTGCCCGCATTCCTTGCTCACTCTCCAGATAAAGCCGCCGGGCACGCGGAAATCGAACACCGTCTAAAGCTGAGGGAGGAACACTTTTTACAGCTTGCCAAGACCGCTGTTTATCACTACCCGAACAGCCCATACCGGCCTTTGTTTCGGGAGGCGGGTTGCGAATGGACCGATCTACAAAGGCTTGTGCAACGGAATGGCCTGGACTCTGCGCTCTTGGAGTTGCTTCGCGCGGGCGTCTACGTCAAGTTTGACGAATTCAAGGGAAAAAGAGAAGTCAAAAGAGGGGGCCAGAGCTTTGGCTTTACGGAGAGCGATTTCGACAATCCTCATCTGAACCAGCACTTTGAGGTGCAAAGCGGGGGAACCCGCAGCACTGGCACCCGCACGATGATTGATTTGGATTTTATCGCGGCTATGGCGGTGGATACCGCGGTCTTGTTCGATGTCCATCGGGTGTGGGACCACCCTCAAGGCATTTGGCTGCCACTGGGCGGGACAGCTCTGGTGGCCCTCATGATCTACTCACGACTCGGGCGATCGCCGTTAAAGTGGTTTTCCCAAATAGAAGGGCGGGCAGCGCGGCTTTCTTTCAAGTATCGCATGGGCACGGATCTCATGCTTTTCTACGGGAGCTTGTTCGGACGAAAGCTTCCGTTTCCCGAGCACGTGCCTGTGCATGGAGCGGCGAAAGTAGCTGCATGGATGGCGGAGATGCTGAGGACTTCCGGCCGTGCATGTTTAACGACCTTTGCCAGTTCTGCCGTCCGGGTCTGTCTGTCGGCGCAAAAGTTGGGCGCTGATTTCGCTGGCGCGACTTTTATTACGATCGGTGAACCGCTCACCGCAGCCAAAGTAAAAGTGATCGAATCGATGGGAGCCAGAGCGATACCTCGCTACGCCTTCACGGAAGCGGGCATTCTTGGATATGGATGCGGCGCCCCCCAGGCGTCCGATGATATGCATCTTCTTAGCGGAAATGTTGCCGTCATTGATTCAGCGCGTTTCGTTACCGATAACGCGGTGTCGGTCCCGGCTTTTTATGTTACGTCGCTGTTGAAAACGGCGCCGAAAATTTTGATCAACGTAGAAAATGGGGATTGCGGCCTCATCGAGCGGAGCCGGTGTTCTTGTCTCTTTGACCGCCTGGGCTATTCGACTCACATTTCCAAAGTTCGCAGCTTTGAAAAACTTACCGGGGAGGGTGTAACTTTTGCCGGGGTAGATTTGGGGCGGATCATCGAGGAAGTGTTGCCTTCTCGCTTCGGAGGTCACGGGGTCGATTACCAAGTGGTCGAACAGGAAGGTGACGATGGATTGCCCCGGCTTTCTCTGATTGCGAGTCCGACTCTGGGCAACATTGATGAAGCCGAGGTGTTGAAGTGTTTCTTGGCGGAATTGGGGAAGCAAACGGAAGCCCAGAAGATTATGGCCGAGATCTGGGCGCAGTCTTCCTCTCTCCATGTTCGACGGGAGTTGCCCCTCGCAACGCGAGCCGGTAAGGTTTTCCCGTTTCATGTGTCACTGGGTATCGGTCCGGCGGAGCAGCAAAGAGTAGCCGAGCGATGAAGCACTGAATCCCGCTTTTTCGGCAGCTGCTGACCAGAAAAGAATTGTGATGGAAAAAAATAACGATCAATCGTTCTGGGAAATGACCGGGCGAGAGATGCCGGCATTCTGTGAAGCTCCATCCACGCGGTATTATTTCGAATGCGAAAAGGGCCTGTTCCAACGGTATTTCCCGGAGCTCCGCGACAAACGTATTCTGAAGACAGATCTTTGGGATGAGGCTAAGAACAGCCGCATCCTTCATTGGGCGGCTGACGGAGGTGCGAAGGTCTATGGTATCGACATTTCGGCCGAGACCTTAGCTCAGGCTCGGTCCGTTTTTCAAAGCTGCTCCAGCCGTCACAGCGCGTGTTTTATTATTTCTGACGTTCGGAAGATCGGGTTTGCAAGCGATTATTTTGACTACTTGTATAGCATGGGGACGGTCGAACATTCGCCAGAATACTACGCGGGCTTGGAAGAGTGTTTTCGGGTGTTAAAAAGAGGCGGCCGAGCGATCATCGGAGTCCCGAACAAACTCGATCCGTTCTTGCGTCCAGCATGTGTCACTCTGCTTCACAGATTTAAACTTTACGCGTATGGCTATGAGCTGTCATTTACGGCGCGCCATTTTAATCGGCTCCTGCGGCAGGTTGGCTTCAGAATTGTAGCGAATACAGGGATTTTGTTTATGCCTGGTTTGTTACGCATGCTGGACCTCTACTTTTTCTGCTATAGGCCTTGGGCCACTCGACTGACCGCGCCCTTGATTGCTCCCTTTGCATTTTCGTATCGCCGATTCGCGTGGTTGCGCCGACACGGATATCTAATAGCTTCGGTCGTGGAAAAGCCCTGAGCTTGTCCGCGGTCGAGATTCTCTTGTGGCCATCAGCGAACCAGGGGGAGCTCGCCAGGTTAGGAAGGAGACTTAAAGCGCGGGATGATTTCTTGCACGCGCGCCATCGCCTCCGCGGGAACTTTGCCGGCGCGAGCGAGACGTTGCGGCCATGATGATGCTCCCTCAGAAGTTGGCTGAAAGCGATAGCTCAAGGCCAAGACCAGATTCAAGAAAACCAGACACAAGCACAATCCCCAACGAAGCCCCTGCCACGGTCCCGCTGAAAGAAAAGCCGCCAGTCCAACAGCGAAGAACGGCAGCGCGTCGACAAAGACCCGGTTTCCGAACGAGACTCCGAGAGATAGCGTGTAGGAAGCCTGCAGGTAGATGAAGCCGGCTAGGACCACGATCGAGTAAGAAGCCAACCACCGTTGCCTGGAGAGAGAAACGATAAGCCCTACCGCGGCGAAAAATAGGATGGGATGCCAGTTAAAAAGACCGCGAAGATCGGAGAAGAGAACTTCCTCAAATCGAGGACTGATCCAGTAGGCAAACAAATCGCTACGCCGGTAAGGGTTAACAAGGGCCTGGCCAAAAAGTATGTCCCAAGCCCAGAGCTGCGGCACAATGCAAACAAGAAAGGTCAGCACAGCTACAAACCAAAATCTCAACCAGTGCCCAAAAGTTAGGCCGGCCGGCCTTTCGGAACGCCATCGAAACCAGTCCAGCAATGCGCCCAGCCAAACCAACAAATGAGAGTATCGTACTAGGAATGCGAGCGCTCCTGCGGCGCCCAAAACCATGGCCTGCCGGAGAGGTAAGTCTGGCGTTCGTCGATCCCACACGTACAACCACAACGCCGCTGCGAAAAAGGCCGAGGCATGCGCCATGGTCGGCGTCAGGCACACATAGTAAACCAGCGGCGTGGCCCAGAAAGTCATCCACGTGGCGCGCCGCGCCGCAACGTGCGTGAAGTGGCGCTGCAGTAGCCGCCGACAAAGGTCCAAACCCACAAAACCCCAGACCACGCTCGCCAGAGTGGTGGAAAATTGAAAGATCGGATTCATCCCGTCATAAGACCAGGAAATCCCAAAAGCGCGCGCCAGAAAAGCGCCCGGAAACCCAAGAAGAAAAAAGGGGACTGACAACAAGGCATAACCTAAGCCATAACGGTTGATGATACGCCCATTGGGACTGACCGGAACGTTATCCAGCACGTTATCATCCCGAGAAGCCCGAAATTTTTGGAGCTGGTTAGCAAAATCTAAATCCCGATCCACCACAATCGAGGGGAGATATATAAAGTAGAAGATATCGTCGCTGCCGTGAATGGTTCCGGGAGGCTTCGAGAAGACGAAATCGAAGAGAGTAAGCGCCAGGCAAAGAAGGAGCGGGAGGGCTTTTCGGACCGAGGGAAACACGATGATGCTTTTCGACTTTTCTTATTTTTCCTGCCAGCCGTAGAGCGCTCCCGGATTATCGCTGAGAATGCGATTGCGGGTGGCTTCCTCCGGCGCGGCGATGAGCAAGAAGTCGAGAAGGTCTGCGTCGTTGGGTATCGGTACCCGGACCGCTCCATGCGGCCAATTGGTGCCCCACAGCACTCGATCGGGTCGGGTTTCGATGATCGCTTGAGCTATGCTCACCATGTCGGAGTAGTGTGGTGGTCCCTCTTCAGAGCGCTGGTAGAAGCTATAGAGATTGATCCAAACGTCTTCCTCGGATTCAAGAATCCGCAGTAGCTCTGCGAACTCAGGTTGTTTCGCTTCGTTCGGTCCTGTGCGCGCGACGTGGTCGAAGAGGTAGGGCATCTTAAGCCTTTTTAGCCCGGGCACGGCGGCAAGCGCCTCACCCAGCGACTGCGGTTGTAACTCGACGTGCCAACCGAAATCGGCGACGCGCGGAGCGATTTTGGCCGCGGCTTCAAGTGAGAGGGCGTCTTTCCCATTAAGTTTCATACGGAAGCCGGTAAAGCCGTTTTCCTTCAAATGGACTAGGTCCGCGTCGGCGATGTCCGGATCGAGCAGCGCCAGCCCCTTGAATTTTCCCTGCATGCGCGCGATTGCGTCCAACGTAATTTGGTTATTGGTTCCATTGCCGCTGCCGGTCACGATCACGGCGCGCTCCAGGCCTAGAGCTCGGCGCACTTTCAAATAGTCGTCGAGCGTCGAATGCAAAGCAGGCGTGTAGTGACGGTCGGGAGAAAGGGGGTAGCGATCAAAAGGGCCGTAGACGTGAAGATGGGTATCACAGGCGCCTGGCGGCGCCTTGAGCTTGGGTTGCCTGGTGTTTGGATTTGGCGGTTGTACGGGCGTCAGCATAGACTCTTCCTCCCTTTGTTGGATCCACCGGATTATTCCGAATTCGAAGAGCGTGCGCAATAGCTGCCTCTTGCTTGTTGGCTTTGCCGTCACTTATTATTCATGATTCGAGTTTATTTCCTACAGGAGGTTTGCTGATGCCGGCTTTAATTTATGAAAAGAAGGACCGTATCGCTTATCTGACGCTCAATAGGCCCGAGTCGATGAACGCAATTAACACGGATCTCAGGGACGCGCTGATGGAAGCATGGAAGGACTTCAACAGCGACGACGATGTCTGGGTTGCCATCGTGACCGGCGCCGGTGAGAGGGCCTTCTGCGTCGGCGGGGATCTGAAGGAGCGCGCGGCAAGGGATAGCGGGCAACGGGGACGTCAGCAAGGAAGGCTCTTGCCTTCGCTCGCGTTCGGTTTGAACATTTGGAAGCCTGTAATCGCAGCCATTAACGGCTACTGCCTTGGCGGTGGATTCCAGCTTGCGCAGTACTGCGATTTTCGCATCTGCGCGGATCACGCTCTGCTGGGCGTGACCGAAGTGAAACGCGGGATGGCCTCGGCCTGGACCGTAGACCTGGCGAAGCTTATTGGCTTGGCCCATGCGTTGGAAATCGCTTTGACAGGAGAGCACATAACGGCGCAACGGGCTTATGAGATGGGCTTCGTGAATAAGGTTGTTTCGAAGGCTGAGCTTATGGCGGAGGCGGAAAAATGGGCGCGGATACTGGCGGAAAATGCGCCCCTCCCCGTACGTGGCCTGAAGGAAGTTTTATATCGGTGCATCGCCCTGCCCCATGAACAGGCAGAGACAATCGCGCGCCACATCCTTTACCCGGTCACGGTGAGCGAGGATATCAAGGAGGGTCCGCGCGCTTTCGTCGAGAAAAGAAAGCCGGTATGGAAAGGGAAGTAAGAGAGCTCGTCTTCAGCCGCACCTGGCACTGAACGATTCTTAATCAAGTTTTTTGGGTACGTGAAGGCTGGTAAACTTCAGTCGGTTTGCCGGCCGCGAGTAAATCACGCGAATAGAGAGGAGACAAAGATGCGAGCAGTAGCAGTCGTTTTTGTTCTTATGCTTTCGCTTGCCCCCGCAGTGGCACAGCACCAGCACGGGAATGGAAGCGCAACAAAGCTGGAACTACACCCGGGGCTGGGAAACTACCACTATCCGATCACCACGAAGAACCCTGAAGCGCAAAAATATTTCGATCAGGGGCTGGCGCTTCTCTATGGATTCAACCACGACGAAGCGGCCCGTTACTTCCGCCGGGCGTCGGAGCTTGACCCTGAAGCGCCGATGGCGTACTGGGGTCTCGCGCTTTCCATCGGGCCGAACTACAACGATACGGAAGTGGATGACAACCGCGCCAAAGCCACTTACGACGCCGTGCGCAAGGCCGTTGAGCGCGCGCGGGGGGGAAGCGGGCGCGAGCGCGATCTCATCCGCGCTCTGGCAAAGCGCTATCCTTCGTCAAATGCGAAGTCTGACTGGAAGAAATTTCATCTCGAATACAGCAATGCCATGCGCGAAGTCGTGAAAAAGTACCCGGACGACCTCGATGCAACGACCATGTTCGCCGAGAGCTTGATGATGCTGCGGCCCTGGCAGCTCTGGAGCCCCGAGGGCAAGCCGGCCCCTGGCACGCTCGAGCTTGTCGCGGTGCTTGAGTCCGTCTTGAAGCGCAACCCGGGTCATCCCGGCGCTAACCATTTTTACATTCACGCCGTGGAAGCTTCGCCGAACCTGGAACGGGCGATCCCAAGCGCGCAGCGCCTTATGACGCTCGTTCCGGGCGCGGGTCACCTGGTCCACATGCCTGGCCATATTTTTCTCCAAACCGGCGACTACGAGCTGGCGGCGAAAACGAACGTGAATGCGGCCGCGGCCGACAAGGCGTTCGTCCAGCGGACCGGGGCGACCGGCATTTATCCGCTGATGTATTGGACGCATAACATTCACTTCATCTCGTACGCCCGGGCCCAGCAGGGCCGATACGATGAGGCAAAGAAGGCCGCAATGGAAATGTCTCAGAACGTCGGCGACGCGGATCTACAGATGCAGATGCTCGAAGGATTTCACCTCTATCCGCTGATGGCCGATCTTCGCTTCCATCGCTGGAATGACATTCTCGCCGTGCCGGCGCCCCGGCCCGAACGCAAACTGCACCGCGCCTTCTGGCAGTACGCGCGGGCAATGGCACTCGCCGGGCAGGGCAAGCTGAACGAAGCGACCGCCGAGCGGAAGCAGTTCGAATCGTTGCGCAAGGCCATACCGGCCGAGTCGCGGTACCTGATCAACAATAAATCCTCCGACCTGTTGGCGCTAGCCGCGGCCACGCTCGACGCGCAGTTCGCTTGGGAGCGCGGCGAGAAAGAAAAATCCATTCAGGTGTGGCGCGGCGCGGTCAAACTCGAGTCCAGGATTCAATACGACGAGCCGCCGGCGTGGTTCTATCCCGTGCGGCAGTCGCTGGCGGCCGCAATGCTGCGCAGCGGACAAGCCAATGAGGCGGAAGCGATTTTCCGCGCGGCTATTAACAAACACCCGCGCGATGGTCGCTTGCTCTTCGGCTTATGGCAGACCTTGGTCGCGCAGAAGCGGGAGGACGAAGCCGCGCTTGTCGAACAACAGTTCAACGCCGCATGGAAGGATGCGACGGTGAAACTCCGCATCGAAGATTTGTAATGATTGTAAATGGATATTGGTAGCTGGCGTTCGTTTTGTTGCTTTCGTATTTCCTGCTCTATTTTAAGTGCCCTGTTCGAGTCACTTTCACCCGCATCCAAGGGTTGCGTGCCCGGGACGAGCAGTGCGTGTGTCCCTAAACTCTTGACCTTGCCCCGAAGGCCATACTACGTTCGCAACTGAGGGCTTTTTCTGTGACATCAAACCGGCGGAGGTCGAGTATGCCTGGAGTTGTAGACGCAGACACGCACATTGCTGAATCGGAGAGCATGTGGAGCTTGATAGACAAAGCGATGTATCACCGCAGGCCGGTGCTGCTGTCGGCTCCGGAAGATACGCTGTACGGGGCGCGGAATGTATTTTGGCTGATTGACGGAAATATCTTTCCCAAGCCGGCAGGGAAGGGCAGTTTCCGCCTTATCACGCCATCTGGCGGTAAGCTTGAGACCATGCGCCGCGATATCCGTATAGGCTGTAGAGAACTGACGGATGTCCCATCTCGATTGCAAGATATGGATAACTTGAGCGTCGAGATTCAGGTGGTTTATCCGACGCTTTTCCTTATTTATCTAACGGATGACGTCAAGTTAGAGGTCGCGTTATGTCGAGCTTACAACGAGTATTTGGCGCAAGCGTGCGAAAAAAGCAGCGGGCGCATGAGCTGGGTCCTGGTTCCGCCGCTCAAGTCAATCGAAGAGTCGGTCAAAGAAATCAGATGGGGCAAGGATCATGGGGCCGTCGGAGTGTTCTTCCGCGGGATCGAAGGAGAGACGACTTTGGATAACCCCTACTTCTTTCCTGTCTATCAAGCCGCGAATGATCTCGAGCTGCCGATCTGCATTCATACCGGCGCCGGCTGCCCCGCAATCTTGAAGCTATTCGACGTCGATAGAAACCATACTTTCGGGCATAGCCGGATTCAGCCCCTGCTGGCCTTCAGGGACTTGATCGCAAATAAAATACCGGAACAATTCCCCCGGCTTAAGATTGGTTTTATTGAGGCGTCAGCCGGCTGGGTGCCCTACCTGATGCATGTCCTGAAGAGGCTCTTTCGCGAGCACTGGAAGTTCTCGGCGGACGCGGATCTATTCCGCGAGTACAGAATTTACGTGGCCTGCGAGGCGGACGAGGATATCTCTTATATCGCCCAGTACACCGGCGAGGATCATCTCCTGATTGGTTCGGATTATGGCCACCAGGATCCCTCCCAGGAGCGCCAGCTCGTCGCCACCATGAGATCCCGGGAAGACGTGCCTCCTCAACTCACGGAAAAAATACTTTGCGACAATCCGAGAAGCTTTTACCCAATCTAGCGCTTGTTGCTGAGTCACTACAGCCTTTGAATTGAGAATTAATCTTTCCCAGCAAGTTGAGGCTGTATCGAAAAGCGTTTCCGCGAATGTCTCTCGAAGTTGTCACCGCCGAATGTCTTTATCGGGGGTTCCAACTCGCAGTTCTCTTTGGATTCCCGATAAAAGCATTCGGCAATAACGGATTTCGGAGGTCCCGCAAAAGATCAAAGAGAGTAACTCACACGCCATGGACATACTCCCAAACATTCTCAATTTAGTTGAAAAGGGCAATGTCGAGCACCGGTGTGCGTCGCTGTTGGTGCTGGGCGCGCTTAAGTTGCAAAGTCCCCAGATCATCAAAGCGGTGGGGACAGCGCTGGATCATTCCAATCCGGTCCTCAAAGACTATGCGCTGCGCTATTTTGAGGAAGTTCAGCCCAAAACTGGGATCGCGCTGCTTCTCAAGTTTCTCGACGACCCGGACAAGGATGTTCAGGAGCGGACAGTTCGATTGTTGGGTCGAGCGGGCCAAGCGGCTATGCAACCCGTCCTTCAACAGATTGCCAGTGCGTCACGCGCGTGGCAGCTAAATGCGGCGCGGGTCCTATGGACTGTTCGCGGGAAGGCAGCGGTAAGGGGTTTGCTGCAGATGCTTGCCACCGGGACCGATGATTTCAACAAGGCGGTCTGTGATCTCGTGACCCCGCAGATCCGAGAGATGGACGCCAAAGAGCAGGATCTGCTCTATGATGAAGTTGAATCCTTCGCTGGGACCCTCGACGTGAAAGAACAGAGGCCGGCGGTTATCTCTGCGATCCGGCTGTTGGGCCAGCTTGGAAGGTCCGAGACCCGCCGCTGGCTATTTCGTTTTCTTGGGCCCGAGCATCATCCCAGCCTTCGCTCCCATGCTTTGGTGGCCTTGCTTCGCTGTCTGCGGGAACAGGAGTTGCGCAAGGATGAATATGGCAAGTTGTTCTCGTTGCTGGACGAAAAAGAGGCCTCGGAGATCACACGGTTGGCCCTTGAATTACTCGACCTGCATTCGCTGCCGGAGGACTCCCGCGCGGTGCTTTCTCGTCTTCTAGAGAGCCGGCATGAAGCCGTGCAGAAGTTCGCCTTGCGCAAGATGGGAGATTTCAGCACGCCGGCAACCGTGCGCACGTTAGTGGAGCAGCTCGGAGATCCGGATTATGGGCGCCGCGACATCGCCGCGCGCTCGCTGCACAAGATTCCTGAGGCGCGCCCAACGCTGATCAAGGAGCTTGTGGCCTGCGATAATCCAAGCAAGGCGTGGACTATCGCCGAGCTTTTGCCCGCCTACGAAGGGAAGTGGCGGCAGGACACTTTGGATGCGCTGTGGAAGCGACTACAGGCGGCGATTGTCGCCGAAGAGCGGATTCAGTCTGCTTTCATGCACGTGCTCAAGAACGCCAACACGGATTATCTCTATGGACAGCTCGCCGCTCAGGCAGCCCGGCTCATCAAAGCCAAGAAGTACAAAGACTCCATATCTTTCCTGACACCGCTCAAGGAATTCTCTGAAGTCAAGCCGGAGGACAAATTTCGCCTCGCCCTCGCCCAGCTTAAGGCGCATTCTCATGCAATCACCCCCGGAAGCCATCGAGTGCAGCCGGCTATCGAGCTTCTCGGAGATATCTACCGCAGTTCGGCCTACCCGTTGTTTGAAGCGCTGAAGAAGGAGAAGAGCCTCACGCCTGACGATCTCTTTTATCTCGGGTTTATGCTCGTCGAGCGGCCCGGAGAAGAACGCGGCCTGGGAAAAAACCTGCTCGAGCACATCGCGGCGCGCGCTCCCCGCACGAAACTGGGGAAGAACGCAAAAAACAAGCTCAAGCTCATTGCGTGGTAACGGAAAGCTTTCCTTTCGCTCGCCTCGTTTATTGTTTTGACTGTCAGAGCGGAAACAGCGCATACCCGGGTCCGGCAATCATTCCGGTTGAATTTCCCAGGGATTAATAGAAAATAACGGCACTCCGCCCGTCCTATTCCAGGGAGGTGTTCTCTTGTCTGGACCTGCCCCAGAGGGCCGAATCTTCATCCTGCTCCGTTACGTGCTTATCATCGCGGCTGCCTACTTGTTTCTCTTCGAAGGAGAAACCGCGGCGCCTTCGCCTTTGCTTGTGCTCATCGCCGCGGCGCTGCTGTCGAATGTATTTCTCGCCAGCGTGCCGGAGAGCGTCCTCCTGCGCCACCTGACACTGGGGCTCGTTGTCTGCGTTGATATAGTCTGGATAGGATCTGGACTATGGTACAAGGGCAATTTTGGCAGCGACATCTTCTTCCTCTATTTCTTTGTTTTGTTTCTTGCCGCTCTAGGGCAAAACATGCTGTTCACAGCCTGCGTGAGCGTACTGTTGGCAGGGGTCGACGTGCTGCTGTTTGTACCCGCGTCGGGAGAGGGTCAATCGATTTGGACTTCATCGTCCTTGATCCGGATACCCTTCATGTTCATCGCCGCGCTCTTTTACGGCTACATGGCGCAGAGGATAAGACAAGAAAAGGAAATGGGACAGCAGCGGATTCATTCTTTGCGTGAAATTGGCTCGGCGATTACCTCGACTTTGGATTTGCGGGGGATCCTGGAGATTCTCCTGGAAAAAATCGATCGGTTTCTGCCCTATGCCGCCGTGAGCGTTGATCTGTTCAACAAAACCAACGGCTTACTGGAGCGTGAGGCGTGCCGGAACCTGGACGAAAAAGAATGGAAGGCGGAAAAGGCGAAGGGCGCGAGCGGTCTCGCTGATGTCGTCTTCGAAACCAAAGCTCCCTGGGTCGTTCACAATCTCCAATCCGACCCCGGCACAGCGAAGGCGGATTTTTTTCGCAAGCAGGGTTTAGTCTCGTATCTGGGAGTTCCACTAGTTGCGAAAGGAGAGACTCTAGGGGTCCTTTCGTTCTACACAAAAGATGAGCACGAATTTGCCGGGCAAGAGACTGAGTTTCTGGCCACGCTGGCAGGGCAAGCCGCCATCGCGATTCATAATTCCCAGCTCTACGAGGAAGCGATCAGGGCCAATAAAGTCAAGGAAGAGTTTCTTGGGATCATGTCGCATGAGCTTAGAACGCCGCTCAACGTCATTACCGGTTATGCAGGTATCCTCAAGGATAAGCTGTACGGTGAAATTAACGCGCAGCAAGAAGCTGCGCTCGAGAAAATGATGGACCGGGCCGCAGATCTATTGACCATGATCAATAGGATCCTGAATGCGTCTTCGGTCGAAGCTCAGGCTGTGAAAGTGGAGTTGAACACAGTGGATATCCTGAGTTTCTTCAATCAACTGAAGGCAAACTACGATATTCCCAGAAAGGATGGCATTGTTCTCCGTTGGGAGTACGATCCCCAGCTGACGGAGATCAAAACAGACGGCGAGAAGCTCAGGCACATTGTCCAGAACCTCATCAATAATGCCATTAAGTTCACCGACAAGGGTCGTGTAACAATATCGGCTCGGTGCCTTCAAGATGGGAAGAAAGTGGAGTTTCGCGTAACCGATACAGGAATAGGAATCCCGCAAGAATTTCTTCCGGTTGTCTTTGAAAAGTTTCATCAAGTGGACGGCTCACGCCGGCGCCTTTACGGTGGCGTGGGAATCGGACTTTACATTGTCAAAGAATTTACCAGGTTGCTGGGCGGAGAGATTACGGTGGAAAGCGAGCTGGGGAAGGGGTCGACCTTCGCGGTCATCCTCCCCACAGATAGCTAGAACGGATTCCGCAGTCCTACTTCGCGAGTTCGGGCGGCCGCGGTGTCAGTGTGCAACGATTGACCTGTGCTCCACCATCAAGCAGCGGTCCTGCACGACTTTGATTCCCGCGCGCGCCAGCGTCTGTGCCACCTCGCCGTTTCGTATGCCGGACTGAAACCAGACCGCCGTCGGGCGCTTCGCCAATATATCTTCAACGTGGCCGTTGATATCATGGGAGCGCCGGAAGACGTCCACCAAATCGACCTCGCCGGGAACGTCGATTAGCCGCCGATAGACCCGTTTGCCAAGAATCTCGGTGACATCGGAATAATAGACCGGCACCGGAATCACCTCAAACCCCACCGAATCAAGGTACTTGGGAACGTAGAAGGCGGGCTGAGAAGCCTGCCTTTCCGTCTTGATGCCCAGTACGGCAATGCGCTTCGTTTCGCAGATCAAAACGCGGACTGCCGCGGCTGTGTCAATTAAATTTTCTTGCCAGTTCATGCCTCTAGACTAGCAATAAGCAAATCACGAATCGATCCATGCCATGTTGACGGATTGACAACCGATCGGGTCGCGGCGGCGATAAGCATTTCGTACCACATAAGCATTCCGTACCTTGACAGGGGTGAAGCGGCTATAGGAAAATCGCGCAGTTACCACAAAGGAGGGATCGAGTCATGCAAAGCGCTTTCAGACATGTAGCCCTGTTCACGAAGGATCCGGATCAGTTGTTCGACTTTTACCAGCGCAACTTCGCATTTACGTTGATGCGCCGGTCTCCCACAAACTCCTTGTACGTTTCAGACGGTCTCATTATGTACGCTTTGCTGCGATACCGCGAGGGTTCAGAGGCCAAATGGGTCGGATATGACCATTTCGGCTTCCACGTCAGCGACATGGAGGAAGCCAAGAAAAGAGTGAGTGCCGCCTACCCGGAGGTCCAGTGGGATCAACGGCCGCGAGACGGCCGGTACGCTGAATACCGTTTTTACGATTGGGACGGCCACCCGGTAGACGTGTCTCAGGAAGGATTTCGCACCCAAAACGATCTCACACCGCCGACGGTACGCCACGTCGCAATCAGCTCATCGAACCCGGCGCGATCGGCGGCGTTTTATATGAAGGTGTTCGATTTGAAGGAGTTGAAAAAATCAGACGACGAGATTTCGATTTCAGACGGAACCATCAACTTGCTATTTGCTCAGCACCGGGGACAAGGACCGTGCCGGGTTCTTCATCTGGGTCTCGAAGTGCCGGATTCGCAATCTTTAGCGGCCTCTCTCGGCGCTAAGAAATCATTGAGTTGCAGCCAAGTTCAAGTCGAAGATCCAGACGGAAACGCTCTCGAACTCGCTTCGTCCTGGACGGTTTAAAGAGAGCTTCGCCGGGTTTCTGGTTTTTCTCTCGGGGCGTTAAATCGCGATGGAGTTCGGCATACAGTGCAAGGGTGGTCGGGGTGTCGTTAGATAAAGAGCCGGAAGGGGGCATACGGAGTGGACACTGCAAAGACATTCGAGGCAGACTTGGTCGTCGTGGGTGCGGGCAATGCGGCTTCAGTAGCGGCGCTTGCGGCCCAAGAGTTGGGCGCTAAGGTCACGATGCTGGAGCGCGCGCCCAAGGAGAGGCGGGGCGGCAATTCGGCTTTTTCGGGAGGTCTTTTCCGTTTTGCGTTCAACGATTTCGCGCAGATTCGAGGCATTATCAAGGAGACGGCGGGGGCCGAGTTTCACAGCGTGGAAGTCGAACCCTATCCGAAAGATCGCTTTTATGCCGATCTCATGCGCGTCACCGACGGTCTCGCTGATCCCGCTCTCACCGAGCTGCTGGTGAACCGATCTCAGGAAGTCGTGACTTGGATGGCTCATCACGGTGTAGACTGGGAATTGCACCTGAGTCATATGGCGAAAGTCAAAGGAAAACTTGTCTGGCGTTCCGGGACTATTCCTGTGGACGCCCGCGGCGGGGGCAAAGGATTGATGGAGATGCATTTCGCCACCGTGGAAAACCGCCGTCTTGAGGTGTTGTATCAGACGCGCGCTTTGGAATTGTTGGTAGGCCAGAGTGGCGCGATCGAGGGCGTATTAATCTCGACCCCGGCGGGAAGACAAAAAATCATGAGCAAAGCTGTCGTCCTGGCCTGCGGCGGCTTTGAGGCGAATCCGGAAATGCGGGCTCGCTATCTGGGACAGAACTGGGATCTCGTGAAGGTTCGCGGTACCCGTTACAACACGGGCGACGGCATCCGCATGGCTCTGGATATCGGCGCGCTTCCGTTCGGTCACTGGAGCGGCTGCCACGCTTCGGTTATCGATGCCGAGGGCGCGGCCGTCGAGGCTGCTACAGATGAGAGTACCCGCTACTCGTACCCCTACGGCATCATGGTCAACACAAGGGGAGAACGGTTTGTGGATGAGGGAGAAGACTTTCAGGTTTACACCTACGCCAAGATCGGGAGAACGATTCTTGCACAGCCGGGCCATATTGCTTATCAGATTTTCGATCAAAAAACGGTCCCGCTCTTGCGCAGCCAGTACGTTCGAAGCAAGCCGGCCGTTGCCAATTCGGTGGCAGAGCTAGCCGCAGCCCTGGACATCGATGACAAACGGCTTCAGCGGACATTTGAGGAATTTAACCGTTCGGTGAATTCGCAAGAGTTTGATTTCTCCAAGAAGGACGGCAAAGCCACTGTTGACCTCAACCCGCCGAAGTCCAATTGGGCCGTCCCGCTCGATTTGCCGCCATTCCACGCTTATGCGGTGGCGTGCGGAATCACTTTTACTTATGGGGGACTGAGAATTGACCCGAAGTGCCGCGTCCTATCCAGCGATGAAAGCGCGATTCCGGGTTTGTGGGCGGCGGGGGAGCTCACCGGTGGTTTCTTCTATCATAATTATCCGAGCGGTTCCGGCCTGACGCGAGGCGCGATAACCGGACACGTCGCCGGCACCGAAGCTGCCCGGTACATCAAGGGACATTAAGGTCGGAAGAAACCATGAGGCAGGGGTTTTATGCATGGCGCTAACGGGTCATTTG
>JBOHVR010000090.1:0-6698 GCA_050735755.1 Binatia bacterium | reverse complement strand
GGGCGAGAGCGCCGGGCTCATGCGAGTGTTGATGATCGTCGTGTTCTTCGCCGCCGGGTGGTTGGAAATCATTTCGATTCTCTTTCGACCGGTATCACTGAGTTTTCGTCTCTACGGCAACATCTTTGCCGGGGAAAACATGTTGGAAACCATGTCCCGGATGGTCCCGGGCCTCGGGTGGCTCTTGCCGATTCCGTTCTATTTCATGGAATTGCTGGTGGGCCTGGTGCAGGCCCTGGTTTTCATGTTGTTGTGCGCGGTCTTCACTCTGCTGATTTGTCAGCATCATGAGGAAAAAGGACCCGCGAGCGAACACGGATGAGTTTTTGGTAGTGACTCATTTTGCTTTGAGATCCTTCACTGCGTTCAGGATGGCAACCCTCACTGTGTCATTATGAGGTCAGCGAAGAATCTTTATCACCGATGTAGTGTCAAGGTCCAAAATAAACGTCCATTGGTCAAAATGAGTCACTACCGGATTTTTCGGCGGCGTGAACGTATTCAACCGCGGTGGCCGCGGGAAAAGGAAGGGAGAATTATATGACTGGGAACCTACATATTGCTCTGGCAGCGCTTGGCGCGGCCATTGCGGTTGGTTTGATCGGCATGGCGGCTTCGGTAGCCGTGGGACGTAATCCGGGCGCATCGACGCAGATTCTGGTCCAGTCGATTCTGGCCATTGCCTTCGCTGAGGCGATCGTCTTCTACGCCCTGTTCCTGGCGGGATAGAGGAATTTGCCTGGCGCAGAACCAAAGGGCGCGCTGTCCAGGGATGTTGTCCTGAGCCTGTAACGACCTAGGGTCTGCGCAGAGAGAATTGGGGCATTACAACATTCCTGGGCAGGCCGACCAGCGGGGCGGCCCAGTTCTGTAGAATGCGAGTGTATGGTTATGAATGTTCTTCTATTAATGACGCAAGTAGTGACGCAACCGGGCACTAGCGGGCCCCTTGAACGGATTGTGACGACCTTCGGCATAAACTGGCCGCAACTGTTCGCGCAGATAGCCAGCTTTTCAATAGTGTGCATGATCCTTTACCGGTTCGCCTATCGACCAGTCCTCAAAATGCTGGAAGTGCGGCGTCAACAGATCGCTCAGGGCCTGGCCAATGCCGAGCAAATAAAGGCCGAACTGGCCCGGACCGAAGCCCAACGCCAGGAAGTGCTGGCGCAAGCGAACGCCCAGGCGAACAAGTTCATCGAGGAAGCGCGCGCGGCTGCCGCCCGCGTGCGGCAGCAGGAAACCGAGAAGGCAATAGCGGCCGCGGAACAGATCATGATCAAGGCACGCGAAGCTGCCGCGCAGGAACGCGACCGCATGCTCGCTGAACTCAAGCGTGAAGTCGGCAAGTTGGTAGTGCAGGCCACGACCACGGTCACCGGCAAGATTCTGACCGCGGAAGATCAGCGACGGCTTGCCGAGGAAACGGCGAAACAGATCGCGTCGTAACGATGAAGATCGGCAAAAAAGCGAAGGACGAAGCGAGGCAACTGTACCACTTTTGCACTGTGAACGGCCTGCTCGATGAAAGTCGTGTCCGGCAGGTTGTGCAACGCGTCATCGCGGCCAAGCAGCGCGAGAGTTCGGCCATCCTCGCCCATTTTTTGCACTTGGTGCGACTCGACTGCGCCCGGCACACGGCCACCATCGAGAGCGCCACCCCATTGTCGGCGGATTTGCAGGCCGTCATCCAAGCCGATTTGACGCGCCGATACGGTCCCGGATTGGCGATGGTGTTCTCGCAGCGACCGGCGCTGATTGGCGGGATGCGCATCCAGGTGGGTTGTGATGTGTACGACGGCAGTGTGCGGGCCGGGCTGGAGGCATTGGAGAAGAGTTTTTGAACCGAGGTATCTGTGTCTAATCTACTCGAAGAAATTGAAGCGCAAATCGCCGGCGCGAAGACGACGACGGCGAAACAAAACGTAGGCGTCATCCGCGAGATTGGCGATGGCGTCGCCAAGATCGAAGGCCTGACCGATGCGATGCTCAACGAGATGATCGACTTGGGCAACGGCATTACCGGCTTGGCGTTGAATCTTGAAGAGACGGAAGTCGGCGTCATCATTCTCGGCGATTACACCCAGCTCAAGGCAGGCGCCGAAGCTCGTACCACCGGCAAGCTACTGCAGGTGCCGGTCGGCAAGGGACTGCTGGGCCGCGTCGTGAACGTGTTGGGCGAACCCGTTGACGGCAAAGGGCCGATCGAGACCGGCAAGGCCTATCCGGTTGAAAAGATCGCCCCCGGCATTATCCGCCGCCGATCCGTCAGCCAGCCGGTACAGACCGGAATTATGCCGATTGATGCGATGATCCCGATTGGACGCGGCCAGCGCGAGTTGATCATCGGCGACCGGGCAACCGGCAAGACAACGATCTGCATCGACACGATCATCAACCAGGCCAGGCTGAACAAAGCCGCCGAAGCGGCCGGCGACAAAGAGTACCGGCCGCTCTACTGCATCTACGTCGCGATCGGCCAGAAGCAGTCCACCATCGCGCGAGTCATCGCGGTTCTCGAAGAAGCCGGCGCCATGCCTTACACGATCATCGTGACGTCTTCGGCCTCGGACTCCGCCGCCAACCAGTATCTCGTGCCGTTTGCCGGCGTCGCCATGGGCGAATGGTTCATGGACAACGGTATGGACGCGTTGATTGTGTACGACGACCTTTCCAAGCACGCGGTGGCCTACCGGCAGGTGTGCCTCGTGCTGAAGCGGCCGTCGGGCCGCGAAGCGTATCCCGGCGACGTGTTTTACCTGCACAGCCGACTGCTCGAACGCGCGGCGCGCGTCGGCGAGCAATACGGCAACGGTTCGCTCACCGCCCTGCCTATCATTGAAACCCAGGCCGGCGATGTTTCGGCGTACATCCCGACCAACGTCATCTCGATTACCGACGGGCAGATTTTTCTGGAAACGAATTTGTTCTATCAGGGCGTGCGCCCGGCGATCAACGTCGGCATCTCGGTCTCACGAGTCGGCTCAGCGGCGCAACTCAGGGCCATGAAGCAAGTGGCCGGACAACTCAAAGGCGAGCTTGCCCAGTTCCGCGAACTGGCGGCATTCGCGCAGTTTGGCTCGGATCTCGACGCCAAGACGCAGGCACAGATCGACCGCGGCAAGCGCATCATGGAGATTTTCAAGCAGCCGCAGTACAACCCGATTCCAGTGGAGCTCCAGGTGGCCGTGATCTGGGCCGTGCAAAACGGTTATGTGGATCAAGTGCCGGTCGAACGGGTCAAGGAGTTCCAGAATAAGCTGACGGAATATTTCACCACGCGCAAAACCGAATTGCTCACCAGAATCGGGCGGGAAAAGGCGATCAGCGACGCGTTGAAGGCCGAGTTGATGGCGGCCGCCGACGAATTTAAGCAGACCTGGAAATGAAAATGGAGCGGTGAGTATGGCTAGCCCGCGAGAACTTCGTCCGCGCATCACATCGATTGCCAGCACCTCGCAGATCACCCGCGCGATGCAAATGGTGGCGTCGGCCAAGATGCGCAAGGCACAACAGGCCACGCTGATGACGCGGCCGTTCGCCCAACTCCTCTACCGCTGCCAGCGCCGCGCCGCGACCCACGCTCGCGATTTCACGCATCCCCTGCTGGAGGTCCGCGACGTTCACAGGCGTGCCGTGATCCTCGTCGGCACGGACAAGGGGTTGTGTGGGGCGCTCAATACCAATCTGTTCCGCGTGGCCGCGCAGTTTGACCCCGAAACCACCGTGTTTATCACGGCCGGCAAGCGGGCGGCGCAGTTCGTCGCGCGGACCCGCCGCCAGTTGGCGGCGGAGTTTACCTTCACGGACACGCCGCGATTCGCCGAAGCGCGGCCGATAGCCGGCATAGCCCGCGACATGTTTTTAAAACGCGAGGTGGATGAAGTGAAGGTTGTCGCGACGCAGTTCATCAACACGCTGACCCAGCGGCCCGTTGCGGCCGAATTTTTGCCGATCGGCGCAATCAAGGGATTGAAGATTCCCGGCGCGGAATCCGAAGCGGACTTGACCGCCGACACAACCAAATACGTCTTTGAGCCCAGTCCGGAGGCGACGCTCTCCTATCTCTTCGAGGGTTACCTCAACATTTTCATCTACCGGGTCTTGTTGGAGGCCAAAGCCGGCGAACAAAGTGCCCGCATGGTGGCCATGAAGAACGCCACAGACAACGCCGCCGATCTGATCGAAGACCTGACCCTCGAATACAACAAACTGCGTCAGGGCAATATCACGAGCGAGCTGCTGGAAATTGCCGGCGGCCAACTCGGCAACGATTAACGGGAGCGTTCAACATGAACATAGGGCATATAGTTCAGGTCGTCGGTGCGGTCGTGGATGTCGAGTTCACGGAAAATCTGCCGGCCATCTACAACGCGTTGACCGTCGAATTCAAGGTCGAGAACAAGCCGATCAAGCTGACGCTCGAAGTCCAGCAGCACCTCAGTGAGAAATGGGTCCGGTCGGTCTCCATGTCCGGCACCGAAGGTCTCAAGCGCGGCTTCGAAGTCATCGATACCGGCGCGCCTATTTCCATGCCCGTGGGGGATGGGGTGATGGGACGGGTGTTCGATGTGTGCGGTAATCCGGTCGACGAGCGCGGTCCGGTCAAGGCGGAGAAATATTATCCGATTCACCGCCCGGCGCCAAAGCTCGTCGACCAATCGCCCTCGCCGCAAGTCCTCCCCACCGGTATCAAGGTCATCGACTTGATTTGTCCCTTCCTGAAAGGCGGCAAGGTTGGCGCGTTTGGCGGCGCGGGCGTGGGCAAGACGGTTGTCATTATGGAATTGATCAACAACATCGCAAAACTCCATGGCGGCGTGTCGGTGTTCGCCGGCGTCGGCGAGCGCACCCGGGAGGGCAACGATCTCTACAGGGAAATGTCCGAAGCCGGCGTCATCAACCAGGACAACCTTGGCGCCTCTAAAATTGCCCTCGTGTATGGCCAGATGAACGAACCCCCGGGCGCCCGCCTGCGCGTCGCCCTGGCTGGCCTCGCCATCACCGAGTATTTCCGCGACGAGAAAAATCAGGACGTGCTGCTGTTCATCGACAACATATTCCGGTTCTCCCAGGCCGGTTCCGAGGTATCGGCGTTGCTCGGCCGCACCGCCAGCGCCGTCGGTTACCAGCCGACTCTGGCCTCCGAAATGGGCGCGCTCCAGGAGCGCATCACGTCGACCACCAAGGGCTCGATCACCTCGTTCCAGGCCGTGTACGTGCCCGCCGACGACCTGACCGACCCGGCGCCAGCCACCACGTTCGCGCACTTGGACGCGACCATCGTTTTGGAACGCTCGATTGCCGAATTGGGTATCTATCCGGCGGTTGACCCGCTCGCCTCGACTTCCCGGGCGCTGGCACCGGAAATTGTCGGCCAGGAACACTACGAGGTCGCGCGCGGCGTCCAGCGCGTGCTCCAACGCTACAAGGATCTGCGGGATATTATTGCGATTCTGGGCATAGACGAACTTTCACCCGAGGACAAGACCGCGGTCTTCCGGGCGCGCAGAATTCAACGCTTCCTGAGCCAGCCGTTCAGCGTGGCGACCGTGTTTTCTGGCCTCGAGGGCAAACAAGTGCCAGTGGCCGAAACCGTGCGCGGCTTCAAGGAGATCCTCGAAGGCAAATACGACGCCGTGGCGGAAGGCGATTTCTACATGAAGGGCGGGATCGACGAAATCAAAGGTGTGCCGACGAGCAAACAGGATGCAAGGTGAATAATGGCCGGCACGCTAAAATTTGAAATCGTCACCCCAGAAGGACCGGCGTACTCTGAAGACGTGGAGAGGGTCACCGTACCGGGCGTGGCCGGCCAGTTCGGGGTCTACCCCCAGCATGTCCCGCTCATGACGCAGATGGAGCCGGGGGAGATCATCGTGCGCAAAGATGGCCGCGACATATTCTTCGCGAGTGGCGCGGGATTCATCGAAGTCACCGCGACCCAGGTCTCGATTCTCACTGACCTGGCGGTGCAAGCCGACAAAATTGACGAAGCAAAAGCCGAAGAAGCGCGGCAACGCGCCGAAGCGCGTCTGCGCGAAAAACTCTCGGACGAAGAACTCGCTTCGGTCAACGCCGCGCTCACGCGCTCCCTGGCACAGTTGCGCGTCAAGCGACGCCGCCACTTCTGATTAATATGGATCCCGCGGGGATTCCAGCGCTGGGCGTTGTCGGATCTCTAGAAGTGGTTGACCCGCGTTGTTGTCGCCGCCGGTGTCATCGATGCGCTGGCCTCGCTCGATCTAAAGCATCCGAAGATGAGCCAGGCAAGTTCAAAGGCCTGGTGGCGGCAAAACGGGCGTTACAAGTCGGGAAGTGATCACATGTTTGATCTCAATTTGGCGCTCCGTTTCGGAGCCGCGCTCGGTCTCGGCCTGCTGCTAGGCCTAGAGCGCGAGCGAAAGCGCGACGTCGAGCTGTTATTTGGCGGCATCCGAACCTTCGCCCTAATCGCGTTGTTAGGCGCGGTCGGCGCTTTCATGGAACGCGAGCTGGATGAAAGCTGGCCCGTGCTGGCCATTTTCGTAGCGGTCGTCACCTTGGTGATCGTATCCTATGCGACGACCGCGGCGCGCGGTGAGCTAGGGATCACAACTGAAATCACGGCGGTGCTCGCCTACATTGTCGGCGCTTTGTGCGGCTGGGATAAAGTGGGAGTCGCCAGCGTCGCAACGGTGGTTTGCCTGCTCTTGCTC
>JBOHVR010000089.1:0-6298 GCA_050735755.1 Binatia bacterium | reverse complement strand
GTTATTGGCCAGCTTCACTTCCTTGATAATGCTGCGCTCTTGTTCTACGGCGAAGCAACGTTTTCGAAACAAGCAAATAAGCAAATTCCGACACGTCTTTCCGTCGTCCTCACGATAGTAGTCATGTTAATCTCGGCCACCTGATCTAAGATGATGCTACAGAGCCTGTCACCGCGTGACGCTGTCGCGCATAGTGATCGACGGCAAAACTCCAGGAGCATCTAACACCGGTGAATGACGTGCAAAAGCGTATCCTCGAACTGATGAAGGTACCGCTGGAAGCTATTACGGGCTCGTGACTTGATTCTCAAAAGCCGATTTTCATTCGCGCGAAACGCGAGTAGACAGTGGGAGCTGCCACGATGAGGAGCAGCATTTTTCTTTCGTACGCCTCGGAGCAGAGCGAAGCGGCGACGCACATCGAGCTATCCCTCAAGGGGGAAGGGTACAGCGTGTTTCGCGACCGGACGTCGCTGCCGCCGGGCGAGTCTTTCGATGCGCGCATACTAACTGCGATCGAGGAAAGCGATCTTTTCATCTTCCTCATCAGCCGCGAGTCGATCTCGCAGGGCCGGTACACTCTCACCGAGCTCAAATTCGCCGAGCAGAAATGGGGGCACCCGGCCGGACACGTACTTCCGGTCTTGGTCGAACCGGTCCCGAAAGAGGCCATCCCTATTTTCTTGCGCGCGGTGACGATTCTACATCCGCAGGGAAATGCCACGGCCGAGATCGCTGCCGAAGTCGCCCGCATGACCGCGCCTTGGTGGCGGCGCATGCTCCAGCCTCGACGGCTGGTGCCGACGGCTGCCGTTACGGTCATCATCGTCGTCGTCGCGTGGATGGGGCTCCCCGACTATCTCGAGCGGCGCGAGCAGGAGCGCCAGGCAGCGAAACTCGAGAAGCAGAGCCAATTGAAAGCCGAGTCTGGGGACTATACCAACGCGTGGAAACTCCTGGAGCAAGCCAACGCCATCGCCCCTGGGTCCAGCGAGGTGTTTGAGGCGCAGGAACGGCTGGCCATGAAGTTGCTCCGGGATGCCGGCGTCAGCTATTTTCGCGGCAACAGCAATTATTTCGAGGAGCTCGTGAACCGGTTGTTGCCGGTGCTCTCACGGGGCACGTCTGGGGCGAAGAGTGAGCGCCTAGCGAACCTCCTGGCCCACATGGGATGGGCAGAGTATCTGCGAGAGCGTGCCGGAGTCGGCGGCCTCCAGCCCGCGCAGTACTATCGCCGCGCGCTCGAGGTCGATCCGGGCAACGTCTATGGGCACGCCATGTGGGGCTTCGAAATCCTGAGAAAGCGCGGCTCGGTCGCAGCGGTCGCCGAGGCAAAGCAGCACTTCTCGGCCGCTCTCGAATCCCGGCGGGAACGAGAGTATGTCCGGTCCCTGCAGATATCTGCGCTGCTGCAAACTTATACGAACGTCTGGATCGAGGACCCGGAGCGGGAAAAAGAGGCAATCAGGGTCGCAAACGAGATGCGCATAAACGGCGAACCGAGGCCGAAAGGATGGGGACCTGGTTCGTTCAAGGGGAAGCTGTGGAGTATCTACCACTTCGACATCGTTACCGACGATCGCCTGGCACCGCTCCTTGCCGCGCTGCCTCCGGCGGAACACCTCTCGTTGTTCCGCTGGCTGTTCCCGGAGGACGACCTCCCGGAGGGTGAGGGAGCGCCCTCGTTGTTCAACTTCCTCTTCGTCCTCGCTCAGCTGCAGGAGCAGGGCGGCGATCGCGCCGGTGCGCTGGCCTCTTACCGCCGGCTGCTGAGCGAATTCGCGAACAAAGGGTACAACAGCAGCAGGGCAACCAAGATAGCCACCGACGCCAATGCGGCCATCAAACGCCTCTCGGGCTAGTGGGCATATAGAATACGGGATTGGGATCCGGGCTGGCTCTATTGCAATAACTGTGAAGTAACGGGGTTGGCTTCGTCGGTGAATTTTAGCGCCTGTTCTAATCTGGACTAAAAAAGCTCCGGCCCATTTTTCTCTCCGCGACCTTCACGGGTTAACGCGAGGAGTTTCACGCCACAGCGTACCGAGTCATTCCATTTCGTCGAATATTTTGGGCAAAGACATTTTCTCTTGCTAGCCTTGTTGGCGTGCACGTTGGTTTATGTTGCGAAAAGCTTTTTCCGTCTACAGCGTCACTACCCTGAAAGAACAAGTGAGAGAACGGCTCCGCTCACATGATAAGGATGTAGCCAAGTACATTACAACCTGAATGGGTTCCCCTCGCACGCCGCTCGTGCACCCGCGTTGGCGACATCAATGCGACAGTCAGACGCATGGGGGTCCGTGGAGTCGGCATTCCTTTTCTGTTGTTTGCATTTATGTGATTCATCGCGGTCAGCAAGCCGCCCTTGGCGGTACCATGTGCGCCGCTTGTTGGCGGCGCTCAAGCCGTGATATGAGAAACCACCTTTAAGGGAGTCTGCCATGATTAGATCTAAACACTCGCTGATCGTTGGTGTGTTCTGGCTGGTCGCTTCATTGCCTCTTACAACATTCGCTCAGGACGCCCGTCTCATCGAAGCCGCGAAAAAAGAGGGCGTCGTTGCATGGTATACGGGCAGTAATCTTGTCACCATGCGGGCCGTCGCCGATGTTTTTGAGCAGAAATACGCCCCGATCAAAGTGCAGGTGACGCAGAGCAACAGCGAGCGTCTGGTCAATCGGGTGCGCGCCGAAAAAGCCACGGGCAAGCTTCTTTTTGATGTTGTGAACGCCTCTTTGGCTCCGTTGCTGGTTCCCATGGGTGCATTCACCCCCTACGATTCGCCCGAGAGAAAGGCCTATGGCGCCAAGTTCAAAGATGCGCAAAATCTTTGGACCTCGATCACGAGCAACTATTTTGTTATTGGCCGCCACACCAAGTTTGTATCGCGAGCTGAGGCTCCGAAAGACTGGCCCGGTCTCTTGCAGCCAAAGTGGAAAGGAAAGTTCGGTATGGACCCTGAGGAATACGATTGGCTGGCAGCGATGAGGGAAGCTCTGGGCGACGAGAAAGCAGGGCCGCTGATGAAAGCGCTGGCGCAGCAAGATATCCAGTGGCACAAAGGGCACACGCAAGTTCTCCAACTTTTGGTGGCGGGAGAATTTCCTTTGGCTTTGGTCTACGCTCACTCGCTTGAAAGATTAAAGGAAAAGGGCGCCCCATTGGAGTGGGTTCGGACGACCAAACCGATTGTCGCTTCGACTTCGATGATCGGGGTTTCCGCCCAAGCGGCGCATCCCAACGCCGCGCGTCTTCTGGTGGATTTCATTTTGGCAAAAGAAGGTCAGAGCATGATCTTGAAATACGGCTCGGTTCCGGCGCGCCCGGATGTCCTGCCGAAAGATTCGGCTCTAAGCCCGGCGGGCCTCGAGCTTCAGCCGGTGTCGGCCAGCAATCTGGTCAACCTTGACGAGCAGGCACGCAAGTTCGAAGAATGGTTCGGGCCGCGGCGGTAAGAAATGAACTGCCCCACAGCAAGCTGCGGGGAATTAACCCGCAGCGATTAAAAGTAAAAAGGGACAACTAAAAAAGACCCCCTGCTGTTTTGCGGGGTGTGCGACAAGCGGGATCGTGACAAGATTCTGTGCTCGCAGGACGGAGGTTTTATGGCGGCGCAATACGGTTCGGATTTGATCGTTGATCTTTTGAAGGCTCTCGGGATCGAATACGTGGCGCTCAATCCTGGATCGAGTTTTCGCGGCATCCATGATTCGCTCGTAAACTACAACGGCAACAAGAACCCCGAAATCGTTCTTTGTTGCCACGAGGAGATCGCTGTCTCTGTGGCCCACGGCTACGCCAAGGCCACGGGAAAACCCATGGCCGCGATCGTGCACAATGTCGTTGGCCTCCAGCACGCCTCGATGGCGATTTACAACGCGTGGTGCGATCGCACCCCGATCCTGGTCATGGGCGGGACCGGGCCGATGAACAGCAGCAAACGCCGCCCGTGGATTGATTGGATTCATACGGCGCTGGTCCAGGGAAATCTGGTGCGCGATTTCGTCAAGTGGGATGATCAACCGATTGGCGTGGAGGCGATCCCGTCGTCGGTGCTGCGGGGCCATCGCATTGCCATGAGCGACCCCAAAGGTCCGGTCTATCTCTGCTTCGATGTGACCGACCAGGAAACGCGGTTGGAAAAATCGATACCGATTCCCGACGTCGCCCGGTTTCGCCCTCCGGCGCCGCTACAGGCTGACCTTGACGCCATCAAAGAAGCGGCGCGTTTCCTCTCACAAGCCCAGAATCCCGTTATTATCGCCGATTATCTAGGAAAAGATAACGGGTCGGTATCGAGCCTCGTCGAGCTCGCCGATCTGGTGTCGATTCCCGTGATCGATCTCGGCGCCCGGTTGAATTTCCCCAACACCCACGCGCTTAACCTGACGGGAAAGAACCGAGAGCTCATCGCAAACGCCGATCTCGTCATGGGACTCGATGTCATGGATCTCTTCGGCGCGCTGGTGCGCCAGGATCCCACAACTCACAGCACTGTGCCGGCGATCAAGCCGGGCTGCAAGGTGATTCACGTCACCCTGGCGGATCTCGCCGTGCGTGGCTGGACATCCGATTTTCAAGAGCTCGCCCCGGTGGACCTGCCTATCGTTGCCAACACCAGAGTTTTCCTCCCGGCCTTGATTGAAGAGGTCAAGCGCCAGGGACGATTCTCGAAGAACGTGATTGAACAGAGACGCAGGGATCTCGCCCGTCAGCACGGCGAGATCCGCGCGCGCTGGCAGGCCGAGCTCAAGCGCCGCTGGGACGAGAGACCGATTTCACCGCCGCGGCTGGCCCACGAAGTCTGGGAGACCATCAAAAACGAATCGTGGCTTCTGGTTGCCGGAGGCTTTCGCAGTTGGCCGCAGCGCCTTTGGGATTGGGACAAGCCCGGTCTTTATCTCGGCGGGTATGGCGGCGGCGGGCTCGGCTACGGCCCCGGCGCCTCCGTCGGCGCTTCCCTGCCGTACCGCGGCACGGGAACCGTCTGCGTGAACCTGCAGCGCGACGGCGAGCTGCTCTACACGACGAGCGCGCTCTGGACCGTCGCGAACACGGAGGTTCCGCTCCTCACGGTGATGACCAACAATCGGACCTATTACAACGACGAGGAGCACCAGGAGAAAATCGCGATCGCGCGCGGCCGCCCGCCGGAAAACAAAGTTGTCGGCATGCGCATGGAGAAGCCGCCGGTGGACTTCGCGAACCTCGCGCGGTCGTTCAACATTTTCGGCGAAGGCCCGATTACCGAGCCGGATAAGATCCGCCCGGCCCTGGAGCGCGCCGTGAAAACTGTGCGGGACGGAAAGCCCGCGTTGGTTGATGTCGTCATACAAACAGTTTGAGCAAAAAATCGGTAGCCCATTTGATTTGGGGGAGTCTCGTATGATTGATCTTTATACCTGGGGAACGCCCAATGGGAAAAAAGTTTCCATCATGCTGGAAGAGGTAGACCTTCCCTACGAAGTCCATCCGATTAATTTGGGAAAGAAGGACCAGTTCCGGCCGGAGTACCTGGAGATTAATCCCAACAATAAAATACCGACCCTTGTCGACCGTGACGGACCCGGCGGCAAACCTTTCACTCTTTTCGAATCAGGGGCGATTCTGATCTACCTTGCGGACAAAACCGGCAAGCTCCTATCCCAAGAGCCGCGCGCTCGCTACGAAGCGATCCAGTGGCTCATGTTCCAGATGGGCGGCATCGGACCCATCTTTGGACAGGCCCATCATTTTTTTGGCGCGCAAGAAAAGGTTCCTTACGCGATTGATCGCTTTCGGAAAGAAACCTTGCGGCTCTACGCGGTCATGGAGAAGCATCTCGCGAGCCATGATTTTTTTGTCAACGACTATTCGATCGCCGACATCGCCACTTACCCGTGGGTGGGACGTTACGAGCGTCATCAAGTGAACTTGAATGATTTTCCCAATGTTAAACGCTGGTTCGATGCCATAACTGCGAGACCCGCGGTGCAGCGCGGGCTGGCGATTCCGAAGGTGTGATTCATTTCATTAAGGAGAAACGGCCCTGGTGAAAGCAGCAAAGAAACCGATTTGTCTTTTGATTGTGTTCTTGGCCGCACAAACCCTTCAGATTGACAAATCTCCGGCCCAGACGACAACGCTGTGGCGCGACGGGGATAGCAGCGAAGTTGATCCCGATCTGGACCGGCTGGGGCGGGCTTTTATCCGCCTCGCGGAGAAAGTGCAACCCGCGGTGGTGCAGGTTCGCAGCTATGCTGACTCCAAGCAGGACAAGGACAGACCCAGAACCAGTCGCGGGTCGGGATTCATC
>JBOHVR010000088.1:0-5815 GCA_050735755.1 Binatia bacterium | reverse complement strand
CCATGGCACGCCATGCGAAAGGGTCGTCGGCGGCGACGTGCGTTGCTATCCGGAACGTCTCCAGTCTCTGTTCCCCGAAGACAAGATCTTGGTCGATCTGCGCGCTGAGAGTTATTTGGGAGTTCCTCTGCGCGGGTCAAAGGGAGAGATTCTGGGACATCTCGCGGTCATGAATGATCGGGCTGCCAATGACATGCAGCGCCACCTCCCGGTCATGCGCATTTTTGCCGCGCGGGCCGGCGTAGAACTGGAGCGCAAGCGCGCGGAGGAGGCGTTGAAAAAAAACGAGCAGCGCCTGCGGGCTCTGCTCGATATTAATAATGCCATCATTACTAAACTGACTCGTGACGAGCTTTTCTCCGCCATTTGCGATGCGCTCACTGGAGTTATTCCCTTTGATCGCATGGCGCTTAGCCTTTATGAATCGGAATCAGATATTCTGCGCCTGGTTACCTATGCGGGACCCTATCAACGCGCCGACTACTCGCCGATCGGTCGCGTGATGGATCTCAAAGACAGTCCGGTTGGCCAGGCTTTCGCGCAGCAAAAACCGGTGTTGCGGCGCGATCTTGAAACTGAGCGCCAAACTTCCTCGGACGAGCGTGCCTATGGACACGGCTTTCGCTCCTTATGCGCGCTGCCTCTAATCGTGCGCGGAAAGAGCATTGGCGCGATCACCGTCGGAAGCCTGAAGCGATTTCAGTATATGGAAGCCGACGCGGAATTCCTTCGGGAAGTCGCCAACCAAATTGCGATCGCCATCGATAACATGAAATCCTACGAGGAGATCGCGGCTTTGAAGGCAAAAATCGAAGCCGAGAAGGTTTACCTCCAAGAAGAAATCAATACCGAACACAACTTCGAGGAGATCATCGGTCAAAGCGCGCCGTTGAAGCAGTTACTGCGAAAAATTGAGCAGGTGTCGCGGGCGGAGGCCACCGTGCTGATTCAAGGAGAAACCGGCACGGGCAAGGAATTGCTCGCCCGCGCCGTCCATAACTTGAGCCCGCGCAAGGAGCATCCCCTCGTCAAGGTCAATTGCGGCGCCATTCCCACCGGTCTCGTGGAAAGTGAATTGTTTGGGCACGAACGGGGCGCCTTCACCGGAGCCCTACAGCAGCGCGTGGGACGGTTTGAGCTGGCGAACGGCGGGACGATTTTTTTGGATGAGGTGGGCGAATTGCCGTTGGACGTCCAAACCAAGCTCCTGCGGGTGCTGCAGGAGGGGGAACTCGAGCGCGTCGGGGGCAGCAAGACGATCAAAGTGAATGTGCGAATCATCGCGGCAACCAACCGCGACCTCCGGCAGGCCGTCAAGAGCGGCTCCTTTCGCTTGGATCTCTTCTACCGGCTGAACGTTTTCCCAATCACTGTGCCGCCATTGCGGGAGCGCCGGACGGATATTCCGCTTTTGGTTAGTTTCTTTCTCAGCCGCTATGCCCGCAAACTGGGCAAGCCAATCGACGGAGTGTCCAACGATACGATGGATCGCCTGACAAAATACTCGTGGCCGGGAAACATTCGCGAATTGCAAAACTTGATCGAGCGAGCGGTCGTCGTCTCAGATGGACCCCTCATTCGCATTGATGACTCGATGTTGGGAATTGAAACAGTTTCCGCAGCTGAGACCGTGCAATCTTTGGAGGACGTGGAGCGTGCTCACATACTGCGCGCGCTGGCGGAAGCTAATTGGGTCATTCACGGCAACCGCGGGGCCGCTCTCATGCTGGGAATCAACCCAAGCACCTTGCGCTCGCGGATGGAAAAGCTGGGAATCAGAAAGACGACACGCGCTCAATAGCTGACGTCTCGTTTTCTAACGTTTTCCACGACGCTCGCTTCAATCCGCTCTAAACTCGTATCCTCTAATCCCGCGTCGAGAAACGACCGCGCCAGCTCCAGGGTCTTCTTATACGTATTAAGAAACGCAACGCAGTCGGGGCAGGCGCGCAGATGCTCCTCGAACAAGAGTTTCACTCCCGGGGCGAGGTCCTCATTGAGATAATTATCAATTAGGGATGTCGCTCCCTTACAGGTCACAGATTCCCGTCGGGTTTTTTTTGTATGATGCTTGCCTGCCATCGTCACTGCTTCCTCCCTGTCAAACCCCGAGTCGCGCGCATCGCCTCTCATACAGCGAAGACCGCTCGCGGACGGCTTAGACGCTAGCACAGCCGGAACCGCGCTCCCGAGCCCGATAGCCTGCCGCCTTGCGTCGGAAATCAGCGCCTTGAATCGCGGTGATCTTGACAGGTCTCAGGGATCTGGAGGCCGTGACCCGGCATGAGCTCAGGAGATGGCGCGCCGCGGCAATCACCAGGTTGTCATCGCGGGTTAGCTGATTGAGAACGCGAATGAGCTCAAGGATTGACGTGTGAATCTTGTTTCTCGGATTTGCCGCGCCACTCTGGCGCTGTTTCAGCCTATTTTTCATGACCCTAACCCTCCAGAACTGGGTACCTTTATCGTTAGATGCCCACCGCTAGCCAAAAGTTACATCGACGACAACAAAGTTCATAAGCCCTGGAAATCCATGGTTTTGTGCCGGTCGATTAGGGGAGGCATGCCGGCGGAGGTTCATGAATCCGCACCGATAATGCCGGATTTTCACTGAGTAAGCTGCGCCTGCTGGCGCGGGAGCTTTCTTACCTGGCCGAGACGGTTCTGTAACCAAGTCCCCTTGGGCCAGACCCATTTATACTGCGGAAGCTTATCTCCGCGATACGTGGCGCCATTGATCTTGCTCTGCAAAAAGATGCGTTGCCATTTGCTCATTTCGCCTCCTTGGAGAGATGCTTCGGGCGAGCGCCCTCGTGGCTCACGTGATCTCCGTGCTTGGTTCTAGGGAGTTAGACGATGCGAGGGGATTAAAAGATGCGCTGTCGGTGAAGTGGAAAATCCTTTCAACACTAGCCAGGAGAGCTCAAGAGGAAGCCGAGAGGTTCTTGCCCGCGACTTTCAATGTCGTGATCCAGCTTCGCCCCAGTACCAATCTGCACGCCAGAAGAAGCGCCAGGATACCGCCGTATAGAACCGGCCTTCTGATATCGGCTTTGACAAGCCAGAGAAAGTGGAGCACGCCGCCGGTGGCGCTGGCGTATACCAGGCGATGCAATTGCTTCCAGCGCTTGCCCAGTCTTCTAATCATGCCGGAGGTTGAAGTCACAGCCAGCGGGATGAGAAGCGCAAAACTCGCAAAGCCGACGGTAATAAAGGGGCGCTTGACGATATCTTTGACCATGGACGGAATCTCAAAAAACTGGTCGAGCCAAACGTAAGTCGTGAAGTGCAGGCAGGCGTAGAAAAAGGCAAAGAGGCCGAGCATGCGGCGGAATTTGATCAGCGATTGCCAACCCGAAATTTTTCTGAGCGGCGTAATTGCAAGCGTGACCAAAAGCAAGTTAAGCGTCCACTTCCCGGTTGCGCGCGTAATGGTCTCGATCGGATTGGCCCCGAGATTGTCCGTGTATCCATCCCAGCCCAAGAGCACGAGCGGCAGGAGACACAACAGAAAAACCATAGACTTGAGCGACTTCATTCTTATTTTTTATTTTTTGGCTTTAGTAGTATTTCTTCAAATCCATCCCTTTGTACAACTGCGCGACCTGATCCGCGTAGCCGTTGAACATAAGAGTCGGACGCTTGAAGAACTCGCCGATGCGGCGCTCGCGGGCCTGGCTCCAGCGGGGATGATCCACCTCCGGATTGACGTTCGAGTAAAAGCCGTACTCCTGCGGGGCGAATTTGTACCAGCTCGTCGGGGGCTGCTTTTCCACAAAACGGATGCGCACGATCGATTTAATACTCTTGAATCCGTACTTCCACGGCACTACCAACCGGATCGGCGCGCCGTTCTGCGCCGGCAATACCTCGCCATACAGTCCTAAAGACAGGATCGCCAACGGGTGCATGGCCTCGTCCATGCGCAAGCCTTCGACATAGGGCCACTCGAGCACGCCGACATTTTGACCCGGCATGCGCTTCGTGTCATAGAGCGTCCGAAACTCGATATATTTGGCATTGCCTGTCGGCTCCACTCGTTTGATCAGCGCGCTCAGCGGAAATCCCACCCAGGGAACAACCATCGACCACGCCTCCACACAGCGCAGCCGGTAAATCCGTTCCTCCAAAGGACTGATTCTCATCAATTCATCGGCGTCATACGTCTTGGGCTTTTTCACCTCGCCTTCAACGGCGATCGTCCAGGGGCGGGTGACCAGATATTTTGCGTTTCGCGCCGGATCATCCTTGCCCGTGCCGAGTTCGTAGAAATTGTTATAGCTGGTAATATCCTTATGCGAATTCAATGGCTCATTACTGCTCAACGGACTCTTCTGCACTCCCTCGAGTTTAACCCCCGCGTGGCCCTTACGAACCGTTACGGACAAATCGGCGATACCTGCGCCGGCCAGAGCGGCAGCCGCCACGGCTGCGCCTTTCATGAACTCTCTGCGGTTGAGATAGAGGTCTTTCGGAGTAATCTCGTTGGCTTTAATCTCATCAGGCCTTTTGATCAACATCACTACACCTCCTGAGAATAGCCCATTGAAGCGCCAACCGTAGGATTTACCGGTTGGTCCGAGGGCCCGGCTGTACCTGGCGTGCTTCTATACGCTCGGTGAGAAGCGTTTGGATTTGTTGTTCGGTCTGGGCATAGCCGCCTTCGCCAAAGCGCTGATAACGTATCACGCCGCGCTTGTCGATAAGATACATGGCCGGCCAGTAGCGGTTCTGGTATCGGTTCCAAATGGCAAGGTCGTTGTCGATCGCTATGGCATACTGAATCCCATGATCGCGGATGTAACGCTGGACGTTGCTCAGGACTCGCTCATAGCCGAACTCGGGAGAATGCACGCCCACGATGACCAGTCCCTCGCCGGCGTACTTCTGATGCCATTGTTTGACGTAAGGCTCAACGTTTTGGCAGTTGTAGCAACCGAAAGTCCAAAACTCGACCAGGACGACCTTTCCTTTAAGCCGGCCAATGGCTTTCGGCTCGGAGTTGAGCCAGGTTTTTGCGGCAATCTCCGGAGCGGGAATCCCAACCCCGGCTTGCACTGCGGCCTTGAACAGCCACAAACCAGCAAAACTCGCTACCAAAAAAAAGGCCGTAATCAAACTGGACGCGCTGCAACGAAGGTTCATAGAGTTCCTTTGAGTAGAAAACGGACTGGCGAGCTAAAAGTTCCCCGCGTTCCCTGCCAACGGAACCCGTTTGCGGTTCTTTAACGCGGCGCGCCGCCCGTCTGAAGAATTAGACGCTACCCAACGGGAAATGGAGGCAAAGGCGCCGGATTCAGCGGGCTTAGTTGTCGTTGCGCCGGGCAAGCTCGGGCGAGTCAAGGCCCCTAACGCCGTTGGACTTGTAGAAAAGCGGCCTTTGTTTCAGGCCTTCGTACTCGGAAGCGCTGATATAACCTATGGTCGTCATGCGTCTAAGGATCAAGTTCCTTCTGTGCAAAAGGTTTTTCTCGCGGTACGCGAGCGGGCTCGGAAGGAGCGCTGCCAGAGTGGCGGCTTCGAGCAAATCCAAGCTTGCGGCTGATTTGGCATAGTAATGGCGCGCCGCCATTTCGGCGCCGTACACTCCCGGAGCCCATTCAATCACGTTGAGATAGATCTCAAAGATCCGGCGCTTCGAAAGCAGGCGTTCCATTTCAAAAGCGATCATGATTTCACGCCCTTTCCGCAGCAGACTCTTTTCCGGGCTGAGATACAGGTTACGCGCAAGCTGCATGGTAATCGTGCTCGCGCCGCGTTTGAACCTGCCGGTCTCCAGGTCTTCTTTCAGCGCTTCTTTGAGCTCGAACAGATC
>JBOHVR010000087.1:0-3900 GCA_050735755.1 Binatia bacterium | reverse complement strand
GCTTGAGGAGCTCGGTATGAAGAGCCGCGACCCCGTTGATCGCGTGACTGCCCACGCTGGCAAGATGGGCCATGCGCACGTATTTCTCTCCTGCTTCATCGATTAGCGATAAGCGTCCGAGAAGCTGATCGTCGCCGGGATAACGCGATCGCACGTCTTCGAGGAAGCGGCGGTTGATCTCAAAAATAATCTCAAGATGGCGTGGCAAGAACTTGTTGAAAAGCGCCAGAGGCCACTTCTCCAGAGCCTCCGAAAGCAAGGTGTGATTGGTATAGCCGCAAGTCTTTTGCGTGATCGTCCAGGCTTGATCCCAATCCATCAAGTGCTCGTCTACCAGAAGCCGCATGAGTTCCGCGACGGCGATGGATGGATGGGTATCGTTCAGTTGCGCGGCCCAATACAGATGGAACTCAGCCAGCTTTTTGCCGCGCATCAAATGCAGGCGAATCATGTCCTGTAGTGAGCAAGATACGAAGAAATACTGCTGGGCCAGCCGCAGCCGCTTTCCGGCTTCCGGCTCGTCATTCGGGTAGAGAACTTTGGAGATCGTTTCTGATACGATCTTCTCGTCTACCGCACCGTAGTAATCGCCGACGTTAAACGCTTCGAAGTCGAACGATTCGGCGGCTTCCGCCTTCCACAGTCGCAGCAGGTTTGTGCTCGGCACCTGGTAACCAGGGACGGGAGTGTCGTAGGCTACGCCCTTGACGACCCTCTCCGGCACCCAGCGAGCTCGATAGCGGCCCTGTTCATCGTGATAGTGCTCGGTGCGCCCGCCGAACTTCACTTCGAAGTTGATTTCCGAACGCACGATTTCCCAAGGATTACCGAAGCGCAGCCACTTATCGGTGAGTTCGACTTGCCAGCCGTCGCGAATCGTCTGATCGAAAATGCCGAATTCGTAGCGGATGCCGTAGCCGATCGCAGGAATTTTGAGCGTTGCAAGAGAGTCCATATAGCAAGCGGCAAGGCGGCCTAGCCCTCCATTGCCTAAGCCTGGCTCCTCTTCCTGTTCCAGCAGGTCAAACAGATTCTGCCCGACTTTAGATAGCGCTTCCTGAGTAGCCTGCCAGATTCCGAGATTGATCAGACTATTGCCCAGATGCGGCCCGGTCAAAAATTCAGCTGACAGATAGGCCACAACCTTGGCGGATGTATTCGCGCCGGTAATTGCTTCCAACGTCTTGATATAGCGGTCCAGCATGCGGTCGCGAACCGTGTAGGCGAGTGCCATGTACCAGTCGTTACGAGTCGCATTCAGCGGCAGCTTGGCTTGTAGATAATGCAAGTTATCAATCAGGGCTTCAGCGATGGCGTCCGCTCCGAGTCCGGTGCGAATTGCCTCGTGGCCATTCTGATTTCTTGCCGCCTTAGATTTATTGTCGGTTCCAGGTCTCATGTGTCCTCCGCTAATGGGAACCGGCTACTTTGTGGTATGTCGGGTACCTGAGAGCCAGGTGTAGGTTTGAGGTGTCGGGTTTCAGATTAATGCTGCTTCCCAACTGACACCTCAAACCTGACACCTGTTTCCTCTAGAAAGTCTCCACTCTAAAGGCAGCTGCGCCACTTGCCGCCCGATACTTACCACTCGTCGCTCTTTCCATGATTTTCTTCTACCAAACAGCCCCAAACCCGCTCTATTGGACCTTGGTCCAATAGCAACTGCGCTATCAGACGTCGTGACCTGGAGAAGGCAGGTCCTTCGCCGTCAAACTCCGCGAAGCACGGAGCCGTCGTTCAGGCGAAGTGCAGAGAAACTTTTGTGAGTCCGCCCAGCGGATGAGTGATTCAAGGCGGCATGCGCAAAGAAGCACTTATCGTGCTCGGAAAGTTGCCCTGGTTGTGATCGGGTCTCCCGTTTTTCCAGGACTCAAGCGCCGAGCTCTTTTTTCCTTCCACTTAAACCACGATTCGGCGGAGAGCTTGTTCATGATCTTATCGATAGGGAAGCACACCAGGAGATTGACATAGGCGCGCAGCTTCCTCGCCGCCGGCAATTTGGCGCATCGGGTACAGACCGCATACCCGGCTTCCTCATAAATCATCTGATGCCAGTACCCGCTCGGCATGAAAAGTGTTTCGCCGGAATGAATAATCGCCTGGTAGCCCGTGGCCTCTCGCAAGCGCGGGAACTTGCCAAAGTCGGGCTCGTCGATATCCACGTAGCTCCTGGTGTTGAATGGATGTTTGTAAAGATTTTTGGATTCCTCGTTGGCGAACAGGACGACCCGCTTTTTGCCGTAGAGCACGGTGTGCAAGAGATACGGCAGATCGGGATCGTAATGCAGCGGCGTCACTGAACCCTTGCAACCGAAGAACATGAAGATGAATTTTTTGGAAAAGCCTTGCGTAATATCGGGCCAAAGAAGGTCCTGTTTCAACTCCGGCGCTTGCCAGAAGATGTTGAAAGCGAACAGCCGCAGATCCATGGAACTGGTCATCATCAGATCCAAATATCCTCTAAACGGTATCTTTCTTAAACTCGACATGTACGATGTACCGGCCCGGGCAAAGCTGCTGTTGTACACCTTGACGGGCAGGGAGCCGTATTCCCTGGCGAAGTATTGTGGCGTCCATTTTTTCGCGGCCGGCCAAGAGGAGGCAAGGTCCTTGATGATGACCGGATGATTGGGCTCTAGGTAGGTCCTGCGGAACTCATCGGCCGCGAGGTTTTCAACCCGGGGAATGGGAAGCAGATGCAGCTCGCTCATGGGCTGAGTAACGACGGTGCGTCACCCGGAATCCTGTCCAGCCGTCCCAGAATACCGGCATAGACGTCCAACAGTTCGTCCTTTTCCAAGTGAAGAAAATGCCCCACATCCTTTATGAGCCTCAACTCAGAATGCGGCATTTGCGACGCAAGAAATTTGACGTCCTCTAGATCGACAATGGCATCATTTTCGCCGTACAAGAGTATGGTTCTACATCTCACTTCACCTACATCGACAACCTTGGCCAAGTCTCGTACCGAAATGACGGCCGAGCCATGCTGGAAGAAAGCCTGGAACGACTCCGTGTCCATGCGCTTTAACTGACAAACGATCCGGTTCTTCATGGCTGCGGGGAGGTCTTTTCCAAAATTTTCGATGATGGACTGGGCTACTTGCAAACGGTCCTTTATTGTTTCGAGGCCGTCTGTGATCATGTCGATCATTTTCTGATTGGCCCTGGTTCCGATGCTCGCCAAAATAAGGCTCTTGAGCCGCTGCGGATGGCGGACCGCATAGGCCAGCGCAATCACGCCACCCCACGAAGCGGAGCAAAGACTCAGATGCTTCTCGCCGATCGTAGCGTTGATTACCGCATCCAGGATATCGACCTGTTCGTCCAGGGAGAGATAGGAAGAGCCTTCGACGATCCGGCCCCCGCCTTGATTGGGAAAATCGAAGAGAACGATCCGGTGGCTCTGGCTGAATCGGCAGACAAGACTATGCCACATGGCCATCGACTGCTGAAAGCCGTTAATAAAAACGAGAGAGGACTCCGCCGACCCATACACTCGGTACGGGATGACAAACCGCTGGACGTTTATTTTTCCTTTAACTCGCGGCGCTACCGAACTCCCCGTGGCATGAACCCAGCTAATAATGGCCTCCCGAGTTGAGCATATTCCAACTCTGCGTACGGGCTTTCTTCTATCAAACGGCCCAAAGCCGCTCTATTGGACCTTAGTCCAATCCAACCGCAGACGGTGTTTAATCCTCCGCGCATAGTTCTTCCATGCACAGGCTTCGTAGCGCCTTTTATTGCATAATGCAGACCACAATTTCAGCGCCGCAGGTTGTGTCTCCAAACAGTACAAACTTAGACGACGCTCGGGCAACGCGCGTGAGAGAACTGAAAATGAATCCTGGCAGATTATCAATGAAATAAGGCCGCTCGGTCGGCATCCCGGCCATG
>JBOHVR010000086.1:0-6906 GCA_050735755.1 Binatia bacterium | reverse complement strand
CCTCGTGTAAAACCCTCAGCTTGTATTGCGCCGTGAACCGCCGCCGCTCCGCCTTGGCCACTACTTCCACCTCCTCTACAGATTTTACCCCGTTGCTCCCTGTTTCCATCTTCCATTCCTTACTCGCTCTCTACACTAAACTATTGGCGGGTAAGTGTCTCATTTACATTGGCAGAGAGGGTTGCGCTGTCAACGATGACTCGGCCGTGCTTCTCTCCCGATTCAGAATTTGCGTCACAGTACCTCGATTGCCGAAATTTGGTCGCCATACTAGGAAAATCCGCTGCAGACTGTCAACAGGCCTTGCGCTGGGCTAACCCCCTGGCAGGTTGCTGATGAAAAACCCTTTCGGAGTCCTTCGACGGGGCTCAGGACGAACGGCCGGGACTTGATATTGTTGATGATTTTCCGTTCTGCTGAGCCTGACGAAGTATGAGGCTCTCGAAGCATTCCCAGTCTTTTTTCAGCAGCCTGCTAGTCTAGCTAGCTAGCCTAGGTCAAAGCTTGTGTCCAGAAGAAACTATGGTCATTGTCACCCGCGCATGTCTTATGTTACGGATGTTTTGCTGGTGGTTTCATTGAATTGAAGTTCCGGAGAGCGAACCAATAAGAATGAGTCAGACCCCGTTTATTACACCGCTTGAAGGCACCGTAGCCATTGAAGTGAGCGGGCATGTTGCCGGGCCGTATGCCGGCAGTCTGCTGGGAGACTTGGGGTGCGAAGTCATCAAAGTCGAGTTGCCAGGCGAAGGCGACACCCATCGCGGGCGCAACCCCAAGTACGAAGGCTACGGGCCAAGCTTCAGGGCGCTCAACAGGAACAAGAAGAGCATCACACTGAATCTGCGGGAGCAAGAAGGCAGACAGATACTCCTCAAAATCCTGGAGCAGGCGGATATTTTAGTTGAAAATTTCCGGCCTGAAACGAGAAGCCGCCTCGGCCTGGATTACAACGACTTGCAGCAACTCAATCCCCGGTTGATTCATTGCTCGATTTCCGGCTATGGCCAGAGCGGTCCTTACCGCGACAAGCCCGGCTTCGACACCGTCGGCCAAGCGATAAGCGGCATGCTGAGCTTGGTCACGGATTTGGACGACCCGAAGGTCGCGGGGTTTTCCATCGCGGACCACAGCGCGGGTGTTTTCGCTGTTTACGGCATCTTGGCCGCGCTGCTCGCGCGGCAACAAACCGGACGAGGCCAATTCGTCGATACGTCGCTCCTGCAGGTGAGTTTGGCCTTTATCGAGTCGCATGTCGCTGATTACCTGAACGGGGGCGAGGCAGTAGCGCGCGAAAACTTTCCCCGCGGTCGAATCTACGGTTTTGTCGCCAGCGACAACCGGGCGCTGGTCGTCCATCTTTCCGGACATCAAAAATCGTGGGAGGGATTGGTCAAAGTGGCCGGTCGCACCGATTTATTGGCGGACCCGCGCTTCGCGACGCGCCGCGACCGATGGGAACATCACTACGAGATTGTTGCCATTCTACGGGACGAATTTCGTAAGCAGCCACGCGACTATTGGCTGGCGGCTCTCGACGCCCATGAAGTGGCCAACGGCGCCATCAACACGATTGACGAAGTCTTTGAGGACCCGCAGGTCCAGCACCTGGGGATACCGAAAGTGATTCACCACCCCACCTTGGGTCCGAGCCGTCTCATAGGAAGCGCCGTGAATCTCTCAGACACGCCGCCGCGCTTTCTGCGACCGGCTCCTCTTTTGGGCGAGCATACGGATGAAATACTAACGCGCTTTTGCTATGAGAAAGAGACCATTGCACGGCTTCGGGCGCGTGGGGTGATTTAGACAGTGGGCAGAAGGCAGTTGGCAGGAGGCGGTTCGGAGGCGGTTCGGAGGCGGTTTGAAGTTTGCATTCTCACTTCTTTGTGGCTACTGAATTCTTTTTTGCGATAGGAGGAGTATTATGGATTTTAGTCTACAAGTAGATCCGCCGGAGCTGGCTGCGTTTAGAAAGGAAGTGCGGGCCTGGCTCCAAGAAAACATGCGCGGCGCGGAACACCTCAGGTGGTCGGCCTCTTGGTCAACCCGGGAGAACGACGAGGAGTATCAGTTCCGGCGCAATCTCGCCGGCAAGCTCGGACGCAAAGGCTGGCTGTTCCCGATGTTCTCCACGGAGTATGGCGGCGGCGGTCTCACTGTCGAGCACCAGCTCGTTATCGAGACCGAGCTCGACCGCTACGGGCTCAGTATTAATCACGTTTTTTACACGCTTGCGCGCATCGTTGCGCCGGTGATCCTGAAGTGGGGCACCGAAGAGCAGAAGCGGGAATTTTTGCCTTCCATGATGCGCGGCGAAATCTCGGTCTGGCAGGTGCTCACCGAACCGCAGGGCGGAAGCGACGTGGCCAACTGCCAAACCAAAGCGATCAGGGACGGCGACCATTATGTTGTCACCGGCCAGAAAGTCATGGTCGGCCATCATCTGCCGCCGGATTTTCTCTGGACGCTCGTGTGCACCGACCCGTCCAAACCGAGACATGAGAACCTGGGCTGGCTGCATATTCCGGCGAATCTACCCGGCATCACCATTCAGCACATGCACCTCATGATGGGGATTAAAAATGCCGTCTTCTTCGACGGCGTCCGCGTGCCGGCAAAGTACCTCGTTGGCGGCGAAAACAACGGCTGGAAAGTCGCCAACACTCATCTCGAGCTCGAGCACGGCGGCGACGGCAGAATCGGCACGGATCCCCTCGTCGAGCGGGTGGTGGAATACTGCCAGCAGAATGAAGTGGATGGGAAACCCCTCATTGAAGATCCCAAGGTACGCGAGCTCATCGCTGACATGATGACCGAGCTGCACACCGTGAGCCTCATGGCGCGGCGCATTGCCTGGCATCGTTACGTCCGGCAGCCGCATCCTTATGGCGGCGCTCAGTTCCGCTATTATCAGCGCATGGTGCGGCTGAGAAACGGCGAGCGCCTGCAGCAGATCATGGGCTGCGACGCCTTGATTCCGAACCTCTCCGTTCATGAAGTCGTAGATTTTGAGTATGTCATCCGCAGCGGCCCGGGCATGTTGCACGGCGGAGGCACGCTGGATACCGACCGGCTCGTGTTCGCGCGGCGCGTCGGCTTGGGGCGACCGACAAAAGAGAAAGCGCCGGAGACCATCTGATCGTAGGGGCAGGCCCCCGTGCCTGCCCTGGAATTAAGGGCAACCACGGAGGGTTGCCCCTACAAATTTGTGTTCGTGCGCGAACACAGCGAATGAGAGGGCAAAATGGATTTAACACTGACCGAAACCCAAAACATGTTTAAGAAGGTGGCCGCCGATTTTGTGAAGGCGGAGGCGCCCCCCCACGTTCTCACGCAGTGGTACCTCAAAAAACAAACGGCTCAAGTCGAACTGTACCGCAAGGCGGCCGATCTGGGCTGGCTCGGCATGATGCTCCCCGAAGAGTTCGGCGGGGCCGATGCTTCAGCTACGGATTGTGCCGTGGTGTTTGAAGAACTCGGACGCGGACCCCTCCCTGGCCCGTTCTTCTCTTCGGGAGTCCTGAGCGCGCAGCTCGTGATGGAAGGAGGGTCTGACGCGCAGAAGAAATCGCTCTTGCCTGATATCTGTAGTGGTAAAGATATTATGATTCCGGCAATCACGGATCGCGGAGCACATTGGGGTCCGGAATTGGTTGAGACGCGAATGAGCAAGAGCGGGAGCGGGTTTGTGCTCGACGGCAAAAAGAAGTTTGTCTATGACGCCGAGGCTGCGACCAGTCTCATCTGCGCTGCGCGGACGGAGAATGGCGAGATCGCTTTGGTGATCGTTGACCGCGCAAGCCCTGGCATCTCGATTACTCCGCATCAGGGCTTCGGGGTATCGATCGCCGAAGTGTGTTTTGACAAGGTTCAAGTCCCGGCAGCAAATGTGTTGGCGGGCGCAGGCTGGCTGATTCTCGATCGTGCTTTGGAAAAAACCCTACCCGTCCTTTGCGCCTATCAGATTGGAGGCTGCCAGGAAGTTTTCGATTTTACCGCCGAATACACCCGGACCCGCGTGGTGTTTGGCCAGCCGATCGGCCGCTTCCAGCGCGTTCAGGACCACTTTGTCGATCTATCGGTCCACCTTGACGCAGCGCGTTTGGCCACGTACGAGACCCTTTGGAAACTGGACGCCGGGCTTCCGGCGCGGGCGAGCGTGCATGAAGCCAAAGCCGTCAGCAGTGACGCTTACTACCAGGTCTGCAACTACGCGCATATGGTGTTCGCTGGACCCGGCACGGACTATCAACATCCATTGATGGCCCATAGCGTCTTGGCGCACACGCTGTATCAGTATTTGGGCACGCCGCTGTACCACAAGCATAAGATGATGGACGCGCTCTACTCCCGGACGGGCGAGCAATCAAAAAGTAAAAATTGAACAGTAAAAATTTCGGGTCGGCTGTACAGCATCGTGCGCCCAAAGTTGTTTGTAGTTTGTAGGATGGGTTGAGAGAAGTGAAACCCATAGAGAAGGGGCCTGATGGGTATCGGCGCGTGGCGCCTCCACCCATCCTACGGCACCAGGATTCTCAATTTTTAGTTTTGCATTTTCTTTTATGCGCATCATCGTTGTCGGTGCCGGACCAATAGGCGGAATCATCGGCGGGCGGCTCGCGCACCATGGAAATGACGTGACCTTCGTCGACGTTGACGAAGAGCACCTGCGCGCGATTCGCGAGCGCGGTCTCAAAGTTGATGTTCCCGATGGGTCTTTCACCGTCTCCGCGCCGGCCGTTCTGCCGACCCAGATTCAAGGCAAATTTGACATTGGTTTGATTGCGGTTCGGAGTAACCACACTCGGGAAGCTCTCACCAATCTCAAACCTCACTTGACCGACCACGCAATTTTGGTGTCGCTGCAGAACGGGATCAACGCGCCCCTGCTCGAAGAAGTCGTCGGGCCCGACCACGCCATCGGCGTCTGTATTCGTATGCGCAGTCGCAAACTGGCGCCCGGGCATGTCACGACGGCTCTGCGCGGGCGCCTGTTCATTGGCCATATGCACGGAAAAACGACTCCCCAGCTCACAACCGTGCACGCGCTTCTCGACAGTGTCATGCCGACGGAAATCATGGAGAACATTCGCGGGAAGCTCTGGAGCAAGCTCACCTATACCTGCCTGGGGCTGTTGGGTTCACTCGCTGACGAATCAGCAAGAAAACTCTGCGAGAACGAAACCACCCGGCGAGTTTGCATAGAGTTCTTTGGCGAGATTGTGGCTGTCGGAAAAACGGCTGGGGCTCGCTTCGAACCCTTGGCGGAATATGATCCTAATGACTTTCATCCGAGTCGTCCGTTTGAGACGCGTCTTGCGAGTTTCGTTGAGTCCGCCGATAAGTGGCCGACCGACGATCGTAAGGGCCCGGTTGCCCAATTGAAGCGCGGAATTAAGACTGAGATAGATCAGGTGGTGGGACTCGTCGTCGACAAGGGAAAAAAAGCGAATATTCCGACGCCCGTCTGTCGCGCCGTTGTACAATTGATTCATGAGATTGAGGACGGAAAGAGACCCCTTCAGCTTAAAAACTACGCTGACCTCGCAGCGATTGTGAGCTCGCGCGATCGTGAAGCATGATACGTACTTGGTCCCTCCTGGTAGGCGTCGTGGGAATTCTTGGGACCGGCGCCGCCGTCCGGACGCTGCAATCGAAGACTCCTGGACGCGAGCTACGGCACTACTGGTTCCTAGGACTGGGCGCGCTTTTTCCGGCATGGCTGATCGCATTTCTAGGTCTGTTGCAGCCGGCGACTGAGCAGCCCGGCGATGTCCCTCTCCCTCCGCCGGCCCTGTTATCTTCCGGGGCAGCACTGCTCGGTTTGATCGCCACCGACTATCTGCTTCGTCGCCTACAAAAGCCCGGAGCGAATTTTCCTCCCGTGATCTGGTGGTTGCTTGGGTGTCTCGCTCTGGTGCCGGCCTGGATAGTCCTCCTGCTGAATCTCTGACGCATGATAAATCTGAGCTGGAAAAGTTTAGAGCGCCTGGGGCGAACGGTATGTAGCGTCGCCTTTTTTGTCGTCCTTGTCGCTTCTGCTGTGTACGGCGCCGCTTCCAGGGAACTGTCAAAAAGTGACAAAGAACTGGCCAATTTGGGCGTTATAAAAATGCGCCGAACCGAGCCCGCGCACGACTTTGTTCTTAACGATGTCCAAGGCAACTCGGTTCGCCTAAGCGCTTTTAAAGGCCGGGTTGTTTTTTTGAATTTCTGGGCCACGTGGTGTCCGCCTTGCCGGCAGGAAATGCCGTCTATGGAACGGCTTTACCGCGAGCTTAAAGACAGCGGGCTGGTGATGTTGGCGATAGATGTCAAGGAAAGCAAGAAAAAGGTGGCGGATTTCATGAAGGAGTTTCGGTTGAGTTTTCCCGCCCTTCTAGACACTGATGGCAGCGTTTCTCGTCGCTACGGAAGCATCGGTCTTCCGAACACGTACGTGATCGATCGAACGGGCAGGCTTATCGGAAATAAGCCTGGCGGGAGGAACTGGGCCACACCCGATACCATAGCGTTTTTTCAACGCTTGCTTGGGGGTAAAGCGACGCCGGGATTATTAATCGATGCAGAAGTTGAGCCGCTCGATTCGCCAGCTCTACCCTCCCTGCTCTATGCGAAGTCAAGCGACGTTGCTATTCATGGCCAACAGGACAGATCCTCCGAGACGATTGCCAGGCCCTCGCGTGGCGAGAGATTGTATCCGCTTGGTAAAGCAGCCGGCGGCGGAGAGAGTTGGTATATGGTAAAGACGCAGCAGGGTGTTATCGGTTGGATCCGGCTGAGCGATGTGGAAGAGGCGCCTGGCCCCAAGAACCCATGAAGGCCTGGAAACGAACCGTCAACGAACAGGAGGTCGCCCCGATTTCGGATCAGGACATCCTATTCTCTTTTCCGCTTCCCTTGGCT
>JBOHVR010000085.1:0-2809 GCA_050735755.1 Binatia bacterium | reverse complement strand
GGATAAATGTCCTCGTATTTCTTGGGCGGATTTTCAGCGTATTGGATGGTCCCGTCGGGGCGGTGGCGGAACCATTCGGGATGTTCGCGAACGTACGGATGATCGGGAGTGCACTGGAAAGCGATATCCAGGGCAACTTCGATACCGCAGTCTCTCGCCTGGCGCACGAGCTGTTTGAAGTCTTCCAAGGTTCCCAGCTCCGGATGAATGGCTTTGTGCCCGCCATTCGAGGCGCCGATCGCCCAGGGGCTTCCGGGATCATCGCGCCCGGCGACCGTGGCGTTGTTTTTCCCCTTCCGGTGGGTTTCGCCGATGGGGTGGATCGGGGGTAGATAGAGGACGTCGAATCCCATCTCGGCGATATAAGGAAGTCTTGCCGCGCAATCTTTGAAGGTGCCATGCTGCCCCGGGTTGCTGGCGCATGACCGGGGAAAAAGTTCATACCAGGCGCTGAAGCGCGCTCGGGTGTCGTCGACCACAACGCCGAGTTCCTGCGGATATCGCGTGGAAAAAGTTTTGTCGGGATAACGCTCCATCAGCGCCGTCAACTCGGCGCCTATGACCGGAGTGGCGTCGCTGCCCGCGCCGTCGCGCAGAGACTGCGCATAGCTCTTGAGACGGGCGGCATCCATCCCCGCGGCGCGGGCGCCGGCGTCCTCGACGAGCTTGGCGCCGGCGAGCAGATCGCTGGCGACATCTTGCGCGGCCGCTATTTTTTTTTCGAGGTTGCGCTGCCATGACTTGAAGTCATCTACCCAAGCTTGCAAGGTATAGCGATATTCGCCCGATTCGCTGGCGGTGAATGAACCCCGCCAGCGATCGTTGGGCAGAGGCTGCATCCTCACTGCGGCCCAATCGCGATCTTGCTCTCGGCGATAGAGCAGCAGGCAGGACAGCTCGTCATGCCCGTCGACAAAGATGTCGGCTTCCACGACAACTCTTTCCCCGACGGTTCGCTTGATAGGGAATCGACCGCCGTCGATTGCGGGCTTCACGCTTTCAACGACGACGCGGCGCCGCCCTTCGTCAACGGCCTGCAGTGGCTCAAGGTGTGAAGGCACTAAGCTAGAGGCTAGCAAAGCAGCGCAGAAAGTCCAGAGGATTTGTGACATCTTGAAAAATGGCGTGTTACCGGATCGCGACTGTTCGGTCGACTTCAAAATCCCCTCTACCCGGTTACGAAACTTTACGAAAGCGGGAATGCGTACGCGGAGTTCTTGATTTCCTACAGCCCTATCATTTTGCTAACCCCTCTTTTTCGCAGAAGACTTAGGGAGATTTGGAGTATCTCCACACTTGCGAATGACTTGCGTTTGACTTTGAATATCGAGCTGTGATCATAAATTCTTGCGAAGCGAAAACTTTATGACCGAGTTTTTTGGTGGTGATCGAAGATCTCTTTGTTATTCTATGTACTGCTCCGATCAGCCGGCGAAGGCCTCCTCGCCCTCCTTGGAGGGAGAGGATTTGAGGTGAGGGTGGTGCGGCAGTATTTGCCCTCACCCCAGCCCGCTCACGGGAGAGGGAAATCCGATGTGCAACTCCAGAACTTATTTCGGATCAAGCCTGACTGTACTCGATTGTTGACAGAGCGTGCCAGCATGAAATAGCTTCGTTCCCGGCAGTGCATGAGCGCGTGATCGGGCGGAGGTGACGATGGAAAAAATCGGCATGATCGGGGTGGGCGCGATGGGAAGTATTCTCTTAGAGCACTTGCGTCGCGCCGGGGCATCCGTGAGCGCCTACGACTGTGCTCCGGCGGCTTTGGAACGGGCCGCGCGGTTGGAAGCGCATACGGCGGCGTCTTCCCGGGCGGTGGCCGAGGCCACAACCCTCATTGATGTGGTGGTGCGCACGGATGCGGACGTCCTTGACTGTGTTACGGGAAAAGATGGCGTGCTCGAGGGCGCGCGCCGCGGCGCTCTGATTCTCCTCCACAGCACCATTCATCCCCGCACAACTAAAATGGTGGCGGAAGCAGCGCGCGCCAAGGGCGTCGATGTTGTGGACGCCTGTATGCTCGGTTCGCCGCGTATCGCAAGGAGCGGCAACATAACTTTTCTGGTTGGGGGGCGGGGCGATTTGGTGGAGCGGGCGAAGCCCCATCTGCTGCGCATGGGAAAAGAGGTGATCCATACTGGCCCGCTGACGACAGGAAACGTTGCTAAAGTCGTTAAAAATCTTGTCACGGGATCGGAAACGCTCGTTTTGTACGAAGCGGCGCGGCTGGCGCAGGCCGGCGGCGTTGATTACCGCGACGCCCTCGAGATACTGCGCAAGACCTACACGGGTACGGTGCTGGATCGGTGGCGCGATGTTTTCGATCCAACAAGGAGCGATCCCATGCCGCCCGCGGGACAGAATGTTTTTCAAAAGGACATCCCGCTGGCCGCAACCCTGGCGCGCGAATATAGTCTTAGCTTAGGTATTACCGAGCAGCTTGCGGCTACGGGCTTGCGCATTGTCGAAGCGCAGAGAAAAAAGTGAAGAAGGTTTCGAGTCTCGGGTTTCGCGTTCAACTCGAAACTTGAAACTCGAAACCGGAAACGGTTTGACGGCGCAATTTTCCCTTGCAGTCTCAAGTAAATCTTTCTATAAGAAGGCCTGTTTTGGAATCTAGGGAGACGCAGAAACGGTCGAAGATAGACGATAGAGGATAGATAAGCCACGAGATCGCAACAGGAGCACGAGCCAACGGAGGAGACGGCGATGCAGAAAAAGATCACGCTCAAAGTCAACGGCAAGCGGCACACCCGGGAGGTTGGGGCGGAGCGGCTATTGATTGATTTTTTGCGCTACGATTTAGGGT
>JBOHVR010000084.1:0-5724 GCA_050735755.1 Binatia bacterium | reverse complement strand
CGGCTGGACTGTCTTCAACAACAAGGGCAAACCAGTCCGGCAGTATGAACCGTTTCTCAGCAGCCTTGCCGATAGACCGCACCAGTTCGAATTCGCCCGCAAAGAAGGCTTAAGCCCGACCCTGTTCTACGATCCGGTCGAGCGCGTGGTCGCGAAGCTCCAACCGAATCACACGTATGAGAAGGCCGTCTTTGACGCGTGGCAAGAAAAGACGTTCGATGTGAACGACACCGTCCTGCTCGATCCGCAAACAGACCCTGATGTCAGAACGTTCTTTACTCGTCTGCCGGACTCAGACTATTTGCCCACGTGGCATGAGGCGCGCAAAAACGGGCAAAAGGGCGCTGGGGAAAAGGCGGCGGCCGACAAAGCGGCGGTCCATGCCGGCACCCCCACCACCGCCTACTTTGATAGCGCGGCCCGCATCTTTTTGACGATCACGCACAACAGGTTCGCGAGCGCCAACGGGATGGTTGAGGAACACTATCCCAATCGTGTCGAGGCTCGGTGCGCCCGCAGACCTACGCCAACTTGCGCGCCGATCTGGATAAGTTTGGCAATGTGATGCGCGATATGGAGGCCGACATCCCGTTCGACGTCGCGCCGTTTCCATCCGACACCGCGGAGAACGAGCGCCTGGTGACCCTGCGCAGCTTGGGCAAGGCGCTTTATTTCTGCGTGCCGCGCAATGACAAGCTGCTGAGCTATTGGGATACCGTCGCCGACCGGCTGTTTAAAATTCGCAACAGCCTCAACATTCAAGGCATTTTCCGCCAGTTGCCGCTGTTCGAGCCGCCGATTGACCCGGCCATGCTGGCGCGCGCGGCGGCGGCGGGCTTGGACATAGGCGCCGTGGTCAATGGTCTCAACCAGCCGCTGCCGCTGGTGCGCTTCGCGCTGCTGGTGCAGAAGGCGGCCGAAATTTGCCAGGAGGTCAAGTCGCTGGGCGGCGCCCTGCTCGCCGCGATGGAGAAAGAAGACGGCGAGACGATGGGGATCCTGCGCGCCCGGCATGAGCGCGCCGTGTTGGAATCGGTCGAGCACGTGAAGTACGCGCAACTCCAGGAGTCGATCAAGGCGCGCGAGGGCCTGGAAACATCTTTGACGAGCGCCATTCAGCGCTACGCTTACTACGAGCGGCAATTGGCAAAGAAGGACAATGAAATCACCGTCCCCGAGCCGGGCGAGCTGAATACCGAAGCGATGGCGAAGATGAAGTTCAAGATGGAAGAGCCGGAACTGGCGCTGCGGGAAATCGCGGTGGACATTGCCCGGGACCTGGACGAAGCGGGCGGCAAGATCATCAGCAGCTATGAAGCGGAGGAGATGGACAATCTCAGCTCGGCGCGGGACCTGCAGCAGGCGGTGCAAATCTCGAAGCTAGCCGCGCAAGCGATATCGTTGTTGCCGCAGTTCGGCATCAAGTTTCATTTCTGGGGGCTGGGCGGCGATACCAGTTACGGCGGTTTCAATCTCGGGAAGGTCGCCTCGTTTGCCGCCGATGTGGCGCTGGCCATTGCGGACCAACATAACTATGAAGCCAACACGGCTGCCCGGATCGGAAACTACGCGCGCCGGGAACAGGATTGGATGTTCCAGAGCAACCTCGCCGCGAGCGAGATCAACCAGATTTTCAAACAGCTGCGCGCGGCGCAGATACGCGAGGCGATGGCGCAGAAGGAGTGGGAGAACCATAAGTTGCAGATCAAGCAGGCCGAAGCGGTCGAGCGCTTTCTAAACGAGGAAGGCAGTCAGAAAAACGGCAAGAAGACCAACAAGGCGCTGTACGCGTGGATGAAGCGCGAGGCAAAGGGGCTGTACGGGCAATGTTTCCAGTTCGCTTTCGATATTGCCAAGAAGGCCGAGCGCGCGCTGCAGCACGAGCTGGGCAGCTTCGAACCGAGCTTTCTGCAGTTCGGCTATTTGGCCGGTAGAGAAGGGCTTTTGGCGGGCGAAAAGCTCTACCTGGACATCAAGCGCATGGAGATGGCCTATCACGAGCTGAACCAGCGCGAATACGAGCTGACCAAACACGTGAGCCTGTTGCAGGTGAACCCGTTGGCGTTGCTGCAACTCCGCGCCACCGGAAGCTGCACCGTGACCTTGCCTGAAGAGATCTTCGATATGGACGGGCCGGGCCACTACTTCCGGCGCATCAAATCGGTCGCGGTCAGCATTCCGTGTGTCGCGGGACCCTATACGAGCGTTAACTGCACGCTGACCCTACTGAAAAGCGCCATTCGCAAGAGCCCGCTGCTGCGCGACGGCGGCTATGGGCGGGAAAATGCCGAGGATGACCGCTTTAGCGACTACTATGGAAGCCTGCAAGCCATCGTCACCAGCAGCGGCCAAAACGATAGCGGTCTGTTCGAGACCAATCTGGGCGACGAGCGCTATCTACCGTTTGAAGGATCCGGAGTCGTGAGCGAGTGGCGCTTGCAGTTGCCCGCCGATCCCAGCAAGGATGAACCGCGCCAGTTCGATTATGACACCATCGCGGATGTCATCGTGCACATTCGCTATACCGCTCGCGAAGGCGGGGGCTTGCTGCGCAGCGGCGCCCTTGCCCATCTGAATACGCTGATCGATCAAGCGCAAACTACCGGCTCGGTGCGCCTCTTCTCGGTGCGGCACGAATTTCCCACCGAGTGGGCGCGGTTCATAAGCGTGCGCCCGCTGCCGGCAAACCAGTTCGCCGAGCTGACGCTCGGCCTGCGAGAAGAACACTATCCATTCTGGAGCCAGAGCAGACTCAAGGCGCTAAAACGAGTAGATATTTTTGCCAAACCGACCAACGCTACTAAGCCGAGTATCACAGTGGTTAACAAGCTGGCCGATGATCCCGCGGGGACGAAGAAGGAGGACAGCCTTATCAAAGACAGCTCATTGGGCGATTTCCGGTCCGGGAAGCTCGGGAATATTCCGTTGCCGGCGCCGACCGGCAAGCTTACCTTGCATTTTAACGACAACTCAGTGGAAGACCTTTGGTTGGCTTTGACCTGGGGAAACGAAGAATAAGATGGCCAGCCGGCGCAAAACGGGCTCAATCATATTGCTGCATCCGGCTTAAACCGGTAAGAATCTACTAGGCAGCAAAAATAGGCGCGTGCAATCTGTGCGGCGCTGAACTGCCGTTACCGGGATGGGGATTGTCAACTCCGGCATACTCACCAAGAGTCGTACGCGAGCCGCCGTGCTGGCGCTGACGCTTTTGGCCGCGTGCACGCGGAACGTCTCGTTCGATGCGCCGTTCAATTTAAAGGAGCCCAGACCTGCCGCAAAGGTTAAGGCCAGGATTGACCCCGCTCTTTTGGAGCTGAAGGAAAGCTCGACCGAGCGCGAGGGGTTCGGCCCGAGAAAGACGTCGTATCACATCGGCAAAGCGCTGGACTATTTTTTTGAGCACGATCCGTCTGCGCGGGTTTCCATCTCTTACGTGGTCTCAGCGCTGGAATGGCGTCGCATTGATAAAGGTATGTTTGCGCACGACGCCTTTGATGCCGAATACAGAATTGTCGTGCTGGTCCAGCCGGAATCCGAAAAGCGTCAAGTTGTAGAAGTCAAAGGGAGCGGCAGCTCGCTCGTAAGTTCCGTCAACGCCTGTCAGGAAGCCACCGAGAGCGCGGTGATAACTCTGTATCGCAAGGTCGCTCCGCTGACAGGGTTGCAGCTACGGGCAGAATGACTCCGGCCGTGCGAGCATGGCGCAAAGCGCATGGGGCTAAGGCGAAACACAAACCACTGCGGACAGCGCACTGCGCTTAGCCCTTTGGTCAAAGCAAATTTTATTTCAGCGCTTCTTTCAAGCGCGCCACCAGCAGCGGCGGGAGTTTGAAGATTCCCGCGACCATCTTTTGGACTTCTTCGCCACTTAGCGGATCGATATCGAGCTTGGATTTGGTTGCGTCGGCCAGAAACTCGGGGTCTTTCAGCGTGTCCAGGAATGCTTTGCGCAGAAGCTGTACCCGATCCTTCGGGGTACCTGGGGGCACGACGTAGGGGCGGTTCGTGATCGCTGGGACCGTGACGCCGGTCTCGATGAGCTGGCGCGCTTCTTCGGTTTTGGCGAAGTTGATGGCCAGCGGCACTTTGGGCAGGTCGGGGTGAGGTTTGGAGACCATCTGCACGACCATGACGGCGTCGCCCGACTCAAGCGCTTTTGCCCATGTGGACTTAATCGAGTCCCATCCCCAGCAGCCGCCGGACAATTCTCCGGACTCAGCCGCAAGCCGGATGTCAGCGGTGCCTTTGTACCCGGAAACGATCTGGACCGGAAGGTTGAGCGCAGCCTGCAAGACTTTCGGCGCATCATGAACCAGGTCCCCCGGCGCGGTGCCGCCGATCTTCACGCGCGTCTTGGCGGCCATCCATTGTTCCATGCTGGTGATGCCACTGGCTTTGGTAAGCGCGCAAGCGCGCGTGTCCTGGATGGGCACGCCCAGAAATTCAAACTTCTGCGCGTCGAACTCTATGCCCGCCCCACCCATGAGTTGTTGCATGAAAAGGCCGCCGCCGAAATGCCCGATGGTGAGACCGTCGGGTTTGGCAACTTTGTAAACATGATTGGCGGCAATGAGGCTTCCGGCTCCAGGCATGTTCTCCACGATGATGCTGGGATTGCCGGGAATGTGTCTGCCCATGTGGCGCGAGATCGCGCGGGCATACGCGTCGAAACCTCCTCCGGCGGCAAAGCCGACGACGATCCGCATCGTCTTGCCCTTGTAGAAGGACTCTTGCGCCACGCTGAAGGCGGCGGACAGAAAAAAGGACGCGACCAGGAAAAGCAAACTTAACGTTGCTCTAAATCTTGACCCGCCCGGCTTTTGATTCCTCAGGAGACGAATGACCATGTTCGACCTCCACAGCTTCAATCTCTTTGGGGTCCAGTTCCCCGCAGCTTGCTGCGTAGGAACTTTTGATCTGCGTGAGCTTGCTGCGGTGAGATTCATCAAGGGCTAGACTAGTGCCTTGTCTCTAAAGTTCGTTTAATAAATCTGGCGCTGTTTCACGAAGATTTCTCAGGCTTCCAAAGGTGTCATCCTGAATCCTTCGACGTCGCTCAGAGTAGACTGACTCCGTGAAGGACCTGAAAGGCTTTAGAGATTCTTCGCCCTTCGGCGCAGAATGACATTGTTCATTTAACGTATTTCGGAGACACCCCACGAGCCTACTTGCGCGCCTGGATGCGCCAGAGATAAAGCGTTGCCGAGTCCCCTACGTTAACGACTTTTTCCGGTTTCCAATCTCCCATGTCGAAATCATGAGAAACGATTCGAGAACCCGGCTTGAGCTGCTTCAAAAGCGTGGGCCGGAGTTTTAGGTTTACATCCGGTAAGAGATACATCGTGACGACAGACGCGGGGCTTACATCCACAGTCAAGATATCCTGATGGCGAATCTCGACGAGATTTTCGACGCCGGCTTTCTTAATATTTTCGCGTGACTCCCTGATGCGTTCCGGATCGATCTCAAAGCCGATCGCTTTAACGCCATACTTTTTGGCCGCGGTGACAACAATTCTCCCGTCCCCGGAGCCGAGATCATAAACGACGTCCCCTTTCTTAACTTGTGCCATGTCAAGCATTTTTTCCACGACATCTTGAGAAGTCGGCACATAAGGGACTATCTTCTTGGATTGCCAGTCCTTATCTTGAGCAAGCGCATACGGGCTCTGTATGCCCAACCATCCGGATACGGGATGAAAAAGAGAGACCCCTAAAAGAG
>JBOHVR010000083.1:0-7710 GCA_050735755.1 Binatia bacterium | reverse complement strand
GGTTTGCACGGTCGATGCTCCCGCCACGCCAAAACGGGGCGGCCTCGCGGTGGTGAAGGTCGCGACAGCGTACGAGGCTCCTCCGCCACTGCCAAAGGAGGTTCCGGGGACACGTCCCATCATTCACACAATTCCTAATCCAGCCGACGTCGCGGCGTTAAAAGAAGATATTCGGACAGCGAAAGGGCAAGCGGATGTGGTTGTTGTGTCATGGCATTGGGGGATCTCGCCTTACAGCGGCGGGAAGGGTGAGCTGGTGGGATATCAGACAGAAATGGGACGCGCCGCGATCGATGCCGGGGCCGATCTGGTCGTGGGTCATCACCCTCACCTGATTCAACCCATAGAGGTTTATAAGGGAAAGGTCATTTTTTACTCGCTTGCCAATTTTGTGCACGACGGGCCGTCTTTTTGGGGCAAAGAACAACAGACTCTCCTGGCCCGCTGTAGGATTCGAAATGGCGAGATCCGTGAAGTCTCTTTCGTGCCCGGGCGGATCAACAAGCAGAACCAGCCTGTCCTCCTTAAACCCACTGAGGCCGCTGAGGTGGTGAGCCACGTCCACGAAGTATCGGCGAGCTTCGGCACCCGGTTTGACGTGGGGGAAGAAGAGGTGTCGGTTCGGGCGAAAGCGGGAGCGTAATGAAGGGTTTCGCACAGTTGCCGGCCTCTTCTTGACGCGGGCGACAACCGTCGCCTATTTTGAGTGGAGTTGGCGAGTTTGGCGAAAGGAGTTTCAATTGGAACATAAGGAGGAAGTTACATGAGCGAAGTTATTTCAGCGGACTGTCATTTAGATTTCTGGTATTTGCCGGGAGACTTGTTTATTTCCGAGGCGCCGCAGTCCTGGAAAGAGCGCATGCCCCGGGTTGAAAACACGGACAGCGGCCGCGCCTGGATTCACAAGGGCAAGATCATTCGTTATGTGGGCGACGTCGGCCTGGGACGCGACAATGTGCGATTTGACCGCGTCACGATGTCAGTTCGCCTGCGCAGAAAAGCGCGCACCGGTTTGTACGAGGACGCGGTGAAGGGCGTTTTCCGACCTGCCTCTCCGGAGCATCGGATAAAGGACCAGGAACGGGATGGCGTCGGCGCGGAGGTTATTTACGGCATTTTGGGACTCAGCCGGCGGTTGCAAGACGGAGAGGCGATGGGGGTCGTTTTCCGAATTTACAATGACTTTGTTTTGCAGTTCCGCAAGTACAATGCGGACCGCTTCGCTCCGCTCGCATGCTTGCCCAATCACGATCCGAAGGCGGCGGCTGATGAACTTAGACGCGTGGCCAAACTTGGTTTCACCGGAGCCGAGCTGATCGCCTCTGATTCCGTGAGACCGATCTGGGATCGTGATTGGGATATAGTATGGGAAGCCGCCGATGAAACCGGAATCCCGATATCATTTCACAACCAGGGCCAGGACGTTCGCGCGGTCAACAGTTCCGATCCAAACTATGAGGAGAACGCGAAAGTGAGAAACGCCGTCAGGCAAGCCGTGTCGCGGTTCGGCTCGGCCCAGTTTCTTGCTTCCATCATCTACTCGGGAGCCTTCGACCGTTATCCCGGCTTTAGATTCGTGCTCGGCGAATCGGGCATCGGCTGGATCCCTTATTTCCTCCAGCGGATGGACTATGAGTACGAGGAGGAGGAGTCGTTCCATATGAAGATGCGGCTCAAGCCGAGCGACTATTTCCGCGTCAACGGCTTTGTGACCTATGAGCGCGATGCGGTAGGCATTCGTCTCCTGGACCTGCTCGGAGAAGACAACGTCATGTGGGGCTCCGACTATCCGCATCCCGACGGGACGTGGCCGGAATCGCAAAAGTTCCTCGAGCAGGAAATGGCTGCATTACCCGAAAAAGCGCGCCGCAAGGTGACGCATGACAACGCGGCAAAGCTCTACGGATTAAAGTAGGCGTCATTGGGATTGGAGTACTGGAGTCATGGAGTCATGGAGCGACGCATGTAGATCCGAGACTTCAGTACACGGTTTGAGTCCCACACCTCGTCCTATCCGTGCTTGTGTTGGTTGCGAACACGATCTCGAACACTGTGTGATGGGTATCGGCGCACACCGCGTCTCAACCCATCCTACAAGAAATCAGGAAATTCTTTCTGGCTGTCAAATTCCGATCTTTTGTAAGAGGGAAGTTGCGGGCGATTTTTCCTGGAACTAATTACTGTCAACAACGGAGACTCAATAATGGCAACTTGTACGGAAGTGCTCGCTGAATTCGCTCTGAGGCAGCAACTGAAATCGATCCCGCAAGCTGCACTGGAAAAAACGAAATTGATGGTCTTGGACGGCGTTGGGCTCGCTCTGGCGGCGGCGCGCGAGGATTTCGTGGAAAAAACCGCGAAAGCCCTTCGTTTCCTCGGCGCGGGAACGGAAGCCACCGTGATCGGACTCAAAGACAAGTTTCCCGTGACGAGCGCGCCATTACTGAACGGAATGCTGATCCACGCTTTTGACTTTGACGACACGCATCACCCGTTGGTCATTCACAATACTTCCGTGGTTATGCCCGGAGCACTGGCAACATCGGAATGGTTAGGACTGTCCGGGAGGGACTTTATTACTGCCTGTGCGGTCGGCTTTGAAGTGTCGTTGCGGGTTGCGCGCGGCCCGCGGATCCATTCGATGCACGGCCGGGGTTATCATCCCACAGCGGTTTGCGGCGTTTTTGGAGGAGCAGCAGCCGCGGGGCGCCTGCTGGGACTAACGCATGAACAGTTGGTGCACGCCTTCGGGCTCGCAGGTAGCCAGGGCTCCGGCAATATGGAGTGGCAGTCGGACGGGAGCTGGTCGAAACGGTTTCAACCCGGGTGGGCGTCTCATGGCGCTGTTGTCGGAGCGCTTCTCGCGCGCGAGGGATATACCGCGCCGCGAACCGCTCTGGAAGGTCCGAGAGGTTTCTACGCGACGCACGTGGGCGAGGACAACTTTGATGTTGAGGCGGCCATCGGCGGAATAGGGGCAGACTGGGAATTGGAGAGGGTTGAATTCAAACCTTATCCGTGCGCCGGGGCTCTTCAGGCCACGGTGCGCGCCTGTATTAATTTGCACAACCGACATCACTTCAGGCCGGACGACATCGTTGATGTTGAATGCAGGTTGCGCATGGGAGACCGCCCCGTAGAAGAAGGGCGCGAGCGGGTGTTTTCGCAACAGCTACCGCAGGGTGAATACGGCGCGCATTTCTCGACGCCCTATATTGCCGCCGTCGCTCTTCTGAAGGGAAGACTGACTTTGGCCGACTTCGATGAAGCCGCACTGAAAGATTCTGAGCTTTTGGGGCTTTCCAGCAAGATCAGGCGGGAGGATGATCCGAACAGCGGCCGTCCGAAATATGCCTCGGGACACGTCTTTGTAAAGACCAAAGACGGCAAAGTGTACGAGGAAAGACAGCACATTCATCCGGGCCACATCGAGAATCCGGTCTCTGCCGAGGATGTGCAAGAAAAATACCGCTACAACGCTCTGAGGCTCCTCAACGAAACGCAGGCGGATTCGCTGATGAAACAGCTCATAACGATTGATGAGCTGCCGTCCGTTCGCCAACTGACAGAGCGGCTTCGCCTCAGCCGGTAAGCTCGCGCGCAAACCCGCTTGGTTTCTCAGCGCCTAGGGGCAGGAATTCTATCATTCGCCCCGGCTCTGTCTAAGCCGGGCTTCCATCACCCCCCCTCAGCGACAGGCCGATCATTTAAATCCGCGGTCCCAATAAACCGTATTGGAACTCACTCGGGCGGTTGCTATAGTTTGAGGATGAGTGGCTGGCGCGGGCAGAGGTGACCGTGGAGTGGCTGTGGAACACGACAATTCCCGTTTTTATTCTGCTGCTTTCCTGGCCTCATCCTCTTTTAGCCGTTCCTCTCGAAGCGTTGGATGCCGACCGCGAGCGGCGCTTAAAGGATTTGGATATCTCGGGCAATGAGCACTTCACGGCGAGAGAGTTAGAAGAAGTCCTATCGACTAAGCCGCGTCCCTGGTATACGCCGTGGCGTGCTCGACCTTCTTTCGAACCAGGCACTTTTTCTGCCGACCTGGATCGTCTGAGTCGTTTTTATCAGTCGAGAGGATACTACGACGCCAAAGTGAGCTATGACCTGGCCGTTGATCAGGAGGCCAATCTCGTCACAGCTACTATCCAAGTCAGTGAGGGCGAGCCGGTCAAAGTAGCCGAGATCTCGCTGCAGATTGTTGATTCGCCCGAGTTGGAACCAGAAGTAAGGTCGCTACTGGCAAAACTCCCCCTGACTGAAGGAAAAGTCTTTAGCGAGCCCGCTTATCAACAAACAGAGGCCAAGCTCAAGGAATATTTTTATGACAGACGCCGGGCTCACGTTGAGATTGAGCGGCGCGCCCAAGTGATCACCGATCAGCACGTAGCGAGAGTTTTTTACACCATCAAGGTCGGGCCGAGCGCTTTTTTTGGGACAACGACGGTCCAAGGAGTTAAAGATGTTGCCCCCGATATCGTCTTAAGGGAGCTACCTTACGAGACCGGCGATCCTTTTTCGGCTAAGGCGCTGAAGGATTTGGAGCAGAACCTGCGGCAACTCGATTTGTTCAGTCAAATCCAGATCAATCTCCAACCATCCGCTGCCGACCCTCGAGAAGTCCCGATTGAGATTCGAGTTGAGGAAAAGCCCGCGCGCGAGATTAAAGTCGGAATCGGCTACGGCACCGAAGATCAGGTGCGCGGACAGATACGTTGGCGACACAACAACTGGTTGGGGGATGGGCGCAAGCTTGACATCGGAGCCAAGGCATCCTTTATCGCGCGGGAACTTAGTTTCACTTTTCTGCAACCGCACTTTCTCGGTCGTAAGAACCGCTTCCTTCTCAATTTTGGGCCCAAGCAGTTTGACGAGCCAGGATATTTTCTGAATGCAACGAGATTGCAACCTCGATTGGAGCGAAAGTTTACGGAGAACCTCACGGGTTTTCTCGGTTATCGACTCGAATATGATCACTTGACGGTGGTGTCTGACGCCACACAACAGGTGCTCGGGGACTTCGAGCGCAAAGGCTTACTTTCAGGCCTTTCCACTGGCTTCCTTTGGAACCGGGTGGATGATCCGTTCAATCCCACTAACGGCTGGACTCTCTCCTTCGTTGCCGAGCAGGCGGGAAGCTTTCTTGGAGGTCAATTTGATTTCTATAAACTCCAGGGAGAAGCCAAACGTTATTACCCGCTTGCTGAGAAAACAGTGTTGGCTGCCAGGCTGAAGTTGGGATTTGCCGAGCCTTTTAGCGGTGGAAAGGAAGTTCCTATCTTTGAGCGCTTTTACTCAGGGGGAAGTAACAGTGTCCGCGGATATGACCGGAGCCGTTTGGGACCGCTATCAGCTTCCGACGATCCCGTGGGAGGGCGGAGCCTGGTTGAGGGATCGCTTGAGTTACGCCAACAGTTCACGGAGAAGCTAGGAGGAGCTTTGTTTCTTGACTTCGGTCAGGTTTCGCTCCGTTCATTCGATCTTCCGGTAGACAATCTCAGGTTCGCGGCGGGTTTCGGCGTTCGTTACGCCACTCCAGTAGGTCCCGTACGCCTGGACATTGGGTTTCCTTTTCGCCCGCCGAACGGTGATCGATCCTGGCAGATCCATTTCAGCATTGGTCAATCTTTCTAGGGGACTGTTTGTGAGATCAAAAATCCTTCGCCTGACGTTGTGGATTACCGGTGGGATCGCCGCGCTGCTTATAGCCGTTGTCCTGTGCGCGTGGTTTTACAGCCGGACCGATCACTTTCGCGCTTTATTGCAGGAGCAGGCGCTGGCTGCGTTGCGCAATTCTGTCAACGGTGAAGTGAATTTCGAGCGATTGACGGGATCGGTCTGGAGGGAACTCGACTTTCACAAGGTCTCAATCCGTCAAAACGGCATCGAGATCATCTCCATACCTAAGCTGTCGGTGACCTTCAGTCTTATGAGGCAAGCGCTTTCCTTTGCTTTTTATTCCAGTCTTCATGTTGCCAGAATTGAGATCACTGAACCGGCGGTAAGGTTGATACAGGACGAGAATCGAGAATGGAACATCCATTCTTTGCTGAAACGGCCGGATAAGCCGGAAGAGCCTCCGAAGCTGACCATCTTTCTGAACCAAATCGAACTGAAAAACGGGCGGATCGACGCGCAGCTCGCTGATGGCAAAAGCGTGAATCTGACGTCGATTTCAGCAGAAGGAAACGTGGGCTTGCTTTCCACAGGCGTGAAAGCCGATGTGCCGGCGTTGAATTTCTCGCTTGCCAGCGAGGGAATTCCTCCTGTGCAATGGACGAGCGTCTTTGCCTTCCAGGCGACCGATTCGACATCGCTATTGGACCTCCGTGACTTGAGACTGCGCACCGCGGAGTCGCAGTTGCGATTATCGGGAGAGGTTCGTGATCTCGCGAAACCGGATATGGCATTGAGCCTGGAGGTAAACAGAGTTAGCGCCGCGGAAGCGAAGCTGTTGCTGCCGGACCTCCCGGTGCGGCAAGACCTATCAGGATTGATCAAAATCACCGGCCCTAGCTCGGCCCTGCGGCTTACTGGGAGCCTTAGGTTTCCCGACGGAACCCTTCACACCTCCGTTCTCGCAGACCTGACAAAAACACAACCACAAGTTCAGGGGACCGTGGAGGCCAAAGATTTTGTGCTCGATAAAGTGCTAAGCATCCCCGATCTTAGCGGAAATTTGAACGGGCGGACGACGTTTCAGGGGAGGAGCTGGGAGACTGCTCAGGCCTCTAGTCGTGCTTCCGTTTCCAGTTTGGTGGCAGGGGGCTGGCAGCTAGGAGATCTTAATCTTGCTGCCGACCTCAAGGATCAAAAAATTGCTCTGGATACGAAGTTGACGAGCGAGAATGGCCAAGCGCGCATGGAAGGGCAAATCGCTCTTGGCAATGATCCCGCCTATGAAGCAACTGTGACAGTCCGAAAGCTCGATGTCAAAAAAATGGCGAAACAAGTAGCTGTCCCGATAGCCGCTGAAGTCAATCTCGACGCCTGGATCAAGGGTCGTGGTACGGATCTAGCCGGGCTGGATGCATCGGGGAATATCACGCTGCTTCCTTCCAGGCTGGGCTCTGTGGAAGGACTGCAAGGGAAAGTGATGGGGACTCTGCGGCAGGGAATTTTGACGCTGAACGAAGTGAAGCTGGTTTCTAATGGGACGACGCTGAACGCCCAAGGAAAGATCAGCGCCGGCACAAAAGCTCCCAACGGCAAAATAACTTATAGGGTGCGCGCGCAAGAAATAGCTCCCTGGACGGCGCTGGCGGGCCTGGAAGGAAAAGGAAGCATTGATGTCGATGGAAGCGCGACGGGCTCGCTAAAAGCTCTCGCCCTTGAGGGAAAAGCGAACCTGTCCAAACTCCAAGTTGCGGGGTCTTCTCTTCAAAGCGGCAGCGTCGCATGGAAGTTGTCTGGCGTCGGCGGTTCACGACCCCGTGGAAAAATAAAAGTTGTCTCTCGCGACATATATGCCGGCATACCTTTGAGGACTTTGGAAGGGGATCTGTCCCTCGATGGTATCGAGCCGATGAACATTCAAGCAAGTCTGGTTGCCGAGGACAGGGAAAAACACAACCATCGTTTGCGCGGCCGGGCGCGCTATAGTTCAGATTATGTCGATTTTGTAGTTGATCAACTCACGCTCCATTTTGCCAATGGCGAGTGGCGGACCGCCCAACCGGCCCATTTTCAACTCAAGGAGGACAGGCT
>JBOHVR010000082.1:0-7341 GCA_050735755.1 Binatia bacterium | reverse complement strand
TATACCTCTGGATCCACGGGAGAGCCCAAAGGCGTGGTTGGCACGCACCGGAACGTGCTCAATAGCTTAGTCGTGCTCACAGATAGATTGCGCATCACCCATGACGACCGGTTAACCCTTCTTCATTCTCTTAGTTTCGGGTCTGCGCTCACTGATTTCTACCCTGCCTTGCTCAACGGCGCTTCTCTCTTTCCTTTTGATATCAAATCGGAGGGAATTCATCGTCTGGCGAGCTGGTTGCGGGAAGAGCAGATCACCGTCTACCACTCGCCTCCGGTTGTATTTCGCCAGGTGGCGGACGCCCTCTCCGGACAGGAGGAACTTCGCGGGATCCGCCTGATTCATCTATCCGGGGCGCCTATAACTCAACTCGACTTCGAGCTTTATAAAAGAACGTTTCCACAAGGAACCTTTTTTGAAGTCGCGATGGGTTCGACGGAGGCCAGAGGTATTTGCTGCGCCATGGTGGACCAGAGTTTCTCTTTTCCTAAGGAGGGCTCGCCGGTCGGCTATCCTTACCCGGGCAAAAAAATTCTCTTGCTCGACGAGAACGGCCACGAAGTCGGGCCCAACGACGTCGGTGAAATCGCCGTCAAGGGCCGAAACTTGAATCCCGGGTACTGGCGCCGGGCTGAACTTACAGGCTCTAAATTTTTGCCCGATCCAACAGGCGGAGAGGAGCGCGTTTATTTGACCGGCGACCTCGGCCGGATGATGCCCGACGGCTTCCTGATTCACCTTGGGCGCAAGGATTTCCAGGTCAAGATCAGAGGTTACCGGGTCGAAATCGGCGAGATCGAGCGCGCGCTGTCGACTCATCCCGAAGTCAGAGACACGGGAGTCGTTGCGTGGGACGGAGAACCGGGCGAGAAGTATCTCGTCGCCTATGTTGTTGCCCGCGAAGATGCCGCACCGACGATCAACGAACTGTACGACTTTCTCAAAGGCAAATTGCCTGATTACATGATGCCCTCTGCTTTCGTTTTCCTCGACTCCCTACCTCTGACCAACGGCAAGCTGGACCGCACGGCATTGCCTCCCCTGGATCACCGAAAACCTAACCTGAAGTGTCCCTACGTTCCTCCTCGAACCGACATGGAACGACGACTGCTCCGGATATGGGAGGAAGTGTTGGGTTTGGATGGAATCGGCATCCATGACAACTTCTTCGACTTAGGCGGTCATTCCTTGTTGGGGGCACGGCTTATCGCGCAGATCCAGGAAAGATTTGCAGTCGATCTGCCTCTCCGAAGTTTGTTTGAGTCTCCCACCGCGGCTCAATTGGCAGCGGGGACACAAGCGGCCCGAGAAACGAGCGCACGGACAGAAAAAGACAACGGGACCTATTTATTTGAGCTGCAGTCGGGGGCGCAACGGGCGCCGATTTTCTTTTTTCCCGGCGGTGGCGGTGGAGAACCCGAATTTTTCATTTATGCAAGCCTGGCACGTCACGTGGGTCCCGAATATCCCTTCTACGGCTTGCGCGCGCGGGGCGCGGACGGCATCAGCCAACCCCACCGCAGCGTTGAACAAATGGCGGCAGACTACCTAAAGGAAATCCAGGCCGCTCAGCCTCAAGGTCCTTACTTTCTGGTGGGCGAGTGCTTCGGCGGAGTTGTGGCCCAGGAAGCGGCTCGGCAACTCCACCAAAGAGGTCAAAGAGTGGCCTGTCTGGCGCTGATCGACACGGAGTATCCGACCAAGCGAAGATACTTCGCTTACCGTATCAGCACGGCTCTTCAACCCCTGCGCGAGCGCTACTTGGTCAGTCGCCTCTCTTTGCATTGGCAGCAGCTTCGGCAACTCGCTGGCTCACCGCGCCTAGCCTATCTTTTTACCAAAGCGGGAAAAGCGTTGCTCTCGCTCCCCTATCTGTTGCGCCATAAGGACTCTATCCGGAGTCGCGCGCACGTGGTTCTACAGGCGGATGCGAACGGCAGCAGGCTCGATCATCTCGAGCGGATCCGAGAACATTACCGGCGCACGCTACGGCGGCACAAGCCCAAACCTTACGGCGGGCCCATTCACGTGCTCATCAACGAGGAATGGTACCGGAGGCATCGCGCCTTGGGATGGGCGAAGCTGGCGCGCGGCGGGATGGAGGTTCATAAGGTTCCGGGAGACCACGATACCTACATCCGCGAACACGTGCGGGAAATGGCTGCCCAATTGAAGCAATGCTTGGAAAAAGCAGCGTCAGCATTAAACCAGCCGATTTCCACCCTCCTGATTCACCAAGCGCAAAACCGGAGCAAGCCCCTTTCATCAGAAAATGCATAGACCTTTGAATACGGGTTCTTTGCCCCCACACCAGCAGGACATCGCGGCAAGATGCTTTCATCCCAGCAAGTCCTTCACAGAGTTTCGCGAAGGGGACGTTGAGCAATCCATTCCCGAACGCTTCGAAGACATCGCGCGGCGATTCCCCGACCAAATCGCGGTCGAGACGGCCACGCAGTTTCTGACTTACGCTGAACTCGACGCCATCGCCGATCGCGTGGCGCGCGCGCTTTTGTCCAGTCTGGGAAGTAAAGCGGAGCTGGTAGCGCTGCTCCTGGGAAAGCGGGTGCCGCAGTTGGCGGCGATGCTGGGAGTCATGAAAGCCGGAAAATTTTTTCTGCTTCTGGATCCCCTCTTCCCGCAGGCACGAATCATTTCCATGCTAGAAGACTCTCGGGCGACGCGGCTGGTAACAGACCAGCCTCACGCTGCTTTTACCACCGAAGTCGGCAACCACCGCCTGCGCGTGCTCCAATGGGAGGACGTCAACGTCGCCTCCTGCGCGGCGCCAAAAATCAAGGTCATGCCCAAAGCTCTCGTCTTCATTAATTACACCTCTGGTTCCACTGGGGAACCCAAAGGGCTGCTCCAGACTCACAGGGGAATCCTGCACAACATCATGCTGCGCACCAACCTCAGTCATGTTTGCGAGCATGATCGCATCAGCCTTCTTTCTTCCGGCACGGCCAATGCGATCACCAACGCTCTTGTCGCTTTACTCAACGGCGCCGCGCTGTTGCCGTTTAACGTGACAAACCAAGGCGCGGTCCGGCTTGCCCGCTGGCTATCGGAGAAGAGCATCACGATCTGCCCCATGGGATCGCCGCTTTTCCGCAGCCTCTGCGAAACTCTGACCGGAGAGGAAGACTTTCCGCACTTACGCGTCATCCGCTTGCGCAGCGAGGCCGTCTATAAAACCGATGTCGATCTTTACAAGAGATATTTTCCGCGCCAGTGCATCTTCGTGACCGGTTTGTCTACCAACGAAACCGGACCTTTGAGAGATTACCTCATCGCTCACGAGACTGAAGTCAGTGGCACTGAGGTCCCCGTCGGTTACGCCGTGCCAGGGAAAGACGTCATGCTGTTGGACGACGCGGGCAAGAGAATCGGTTTCAACGAAGTCGGTGAGATCGCGGTCAAGAGTCCTTATATTGTGCCGGGCTACCTGCGTCGAACTGAACTCACGCGAGCTAAATTCAAGCCTGACCCGAGTGGGGGAAGTGACCGTGTCTATCTCACGGGCGATTTGGGACTGATGCTTCCCGATGGGTGCCTTGTGTACAAGGGACGCAAGGATTTTCGCGTCAAGGTCCGAGGCTACGGAGTCGACATCGCCGAGGTGGAGATGGCGTTGCGCGCTCATCCGTGTGTCAGCGCGGCGGTCGTGGTGCCACGGCGGAACGACTCCGGCGAAACCAATCTGGTCGCGTACTTTACGTGCTCCTCCCAACCTACTCCCAACGTAAGTCAATTGCGCCGCTTTCTTGGTCAGACGCTTCCCGATCACATGCAGCCTGTCTTCTTTGTCGCGCTGGCTAACCTGCCGCTAACGCCCCAAAATAAAGTCGACCGCAATGCCCTCCCGGCTCCAGGCCATTCGAGGCCGCAGCTTGATACTCCTTTCACCCCGCCCCAAACCGCCATGGAACAAGAATTGGCCAGAATCTGGGCTGATGTTCTCGGCCTCGGTGCAGTAGGAATTCATGACAATTTTTTCGACCTTGGTGGCAATTCCTTATCGGCGATGCGTGTTCTATCGCGGATGATTGAGGATTTCCAGGTTGATCTGCCTCTCCGCGCGTTTTTTGACGCGCCTACCGTAGGGGCGCTGGCGGCGCGAATCGAACAGTCAAAGACGGAACATGCGAAAACTGAACTAAGCTTCCACCGATCAGTCGAGTTCAATCGATTTCCTGACAACGAAGCGGCGCTATCTTTTGCCGCTGGCGGCGCGGCTCCGATCCCAGAAACAGAAGTGAGCGACTCCTTCAAGACGATACCGAACCGTTCGGAAGAGCAAAGGGCAATTCAGGCGAAATGTATGCATCCGACCGGTACCTTCGTGGAGTTTACGAAAGAAGAGGCCGAGCAATCCATTCCACAGCGGTTCGAAAAGATCGTCCGGTTGTACCCTGACCGTCTGGCAATCAAAGTGAAGGACCGGGCGTTGACCTACGACGACTTGAACGGAGCTGCCAATCGGATCGCCGCGCAAATCCTCGCCGAACAAAGGGACAAGCGAGAGCCAGTAGGGCTGCTTTTCGAACAAGGAGTTGAAGCCATCACGGCGATCTTGGGCGCTCTGAAAGCCGGCCAATTCTACGTGGCGCTGGACCCGTCTTTTCCCGCTCGAAGGCTAGCATCCATTCTCGAAGATTCGGGTGCAGGACTACTCCTGACCGATCAGCAAAATATTCGCAGGGGCAGCGAACTGGCAACCCATCGATGTCAGCTGCTCGATGTTGACGCGAGTGAGACAAACGTCTCAACCGACAACCCATCGCTTTTTTTGTCCCCGGAAACGCTTGCCTGCATCATGTACACGTCCGGATCGAGCGGACAGCCCAAGGGAGTTGTTCACAATCACCGCAGTATCCTCCATTGGGTGAAGGTACACACGAACCAGCTCCGCATCTGCCCAAGCGACCGTCTGACACTTCTGCAATCCTGCAGCGCGGCCTCATGTGTGCACAACCTTTTTGGTGCGCTTTTGAATGGCGCTTCACTTTTCCCGTTCGATCCTAGATTGGAAGCGCCGCGGCTGGCCAGGTGGCTGCTGGATGAACAAATAACCATTTATCATTCCATCCCGACGGTCTTCCGCCAGATGACAGATAACTTGACGGGCCCGGAAGAATTCCCCGATCTGCGGGTGATTAGATTGTCAGGAATGGCTATTACCCGCGAGGACGTAGAACGGTACAAGAAGCACTTTTCCCCGAACTGCATTTTGCTTCACGTCATGGGGACCACGGAAGCTGGAACAGTCCCGCACTACTTCATCGACAAGCTCACGCAGGTCATCGGCAGGACGGTGCCTGTCGGCTATGCCGCAGAGGATGCAGAAATCGTTCTGCTTGACGATAATGGCAGCGAAGTCGGCTTGGGGCAGATGGGTGAAATTGCCATCAAGAGCCGTTATCTGGCGCTCGGTTACTGGAAAAGGCCTGAGCTTACAGACTCCAGGTTCCTGGCGGATCCAGGTTGCGCAGAACAGCGGATTTATCTGACGGGCGACCTCGGCCGCAGAGCGCCTGACGGTTGCCTCTTTCAGCTCGGGCGCAAAGACCTTCAACTCAAAGTGAGAGGGTATCGGATCGAGACCCGTGAAGTTGAAATGAGGTTACTTGACCACGCGGACATCCAGGATGCGGCCGTTGTGGGTCGGGAAAGTCAGCCGGGCGAAACACAACTGATCGCTTACTTTGTTCCGACGAGAGACCGCGCACCCGGTGTCAGCGAGCTACGAAGTTTTTTGCAGGAGAAGCTTCCTGAGTACATGATCCCATCAGCCTTTGTGCCCCTGCACGCTTTGCCGCTCACACCCAATGGCAAGGTCGACTGGAAGTTACTTCCGCCACCCGGTAGCGCTCGACCCCAAGTAGATTCGCCCTTTGTCCCGCCCGGGAAGCCCGTGGAAAAAGAGCTGGCAAGAATTTGGGCTGAGCTGCTAGGCATTGATCAGGTCGGCATTCATGACAATTTCTTCGATCTCGGCGGCCATTCTCTGTTAGCTGCGCGCGTCCTGTCACGGGTATTTCTCGCCTACCAGGTCGACGTACCATTGAGCCGCTTTTTTGCTGCTCCGACGGTGGCCGCTCTGGCTGGTTACCTCGAGACGCCTTGTCTGCCACAAGACACAGAGACTCAGTCGATAGAACCCGTTTCAAGAGCCGGACCAGTCCCTCTCTCCTTCGCTCAGCAACGCTTGTGGTTCCTCGATCAGCTCGATCCGGGAAACTTCGCTTATAACCTCTTCTCGGCCTTTCAACTTAAGGGCCAACTGAACGTGAAGGCACTGGAGCAAAGTTTCAATGAGATTATCCGGCGCCACGAAACTCTGCGTACGGTCTTTATTACCGTGGATCGACAACCGCTCCAGACCATTCTCCCCTCCTTGACCATACAGATCCCAGTCGTGGATCTGCGCCAAGTCATTGCGGTTGGTGAGCGCGGCTCCGAGCTGCGCCGCTTGTGCGATGCCGAGGCGCAACTGCCCTTCGAACTACGTTGCGGTCCCCTATTGCGAGTGACGGTCGTCCGCCTGGCCGAGGACGAATCCATGCTGTTTCTAACCAGACATCATATCGTCTTCGATGGTTGGTCTGCGGCTGTGCTCTTTCGCGAGCTTTCAGCTCTTTACGCGGCCTTCTGTCAGGAAAACACGTCGCCGCTGCCTGAACTGCCGACGCAGTATCGTGCTTTTGCCCTCTGGCAGCGGCAATGGCTTCAAGGAAAAATTCTCGCAACACAGCTCCTTTACTGGAAACAACAGCTCGATAACCTTCCCACTTTGCAGTTGCCCACCGATCGGCCGCGGTCAAGCGCTCAAACCTGTCGGGGTGCGTCGCAAAGGTTCGTGCTACCAAAGACTTTGAGCCGGTCGCTTAAGACGTTGAGTCATCGTGAGAGCGTTACACTTTTCATGACGCTGCTGGCAGCATTTCAAACTCTGTTGCATCGGTACACAGGTCAAAGTGATATCGCGATCGGATCTCCCGTCGCCGGGCGCAACCAGCCGGAACTCGAAACTCTAATCGGCTTCTTTCTCAACATGTTGGTCTTGCGCTCTGATCTGGCGGGCAACCCAACGTTTCGGGAGCTCGTTGCGCGCGTGCGCACGGTTTGCTTATCGGCATACGAGCACCAGGACTTACCCTTCGAAAAACTTGTCGAAGAGCTGCAGCCGGAGCGTAATCTGAGTCATAACCCCCTTTTTCAGGTGACTCTTGCTCTGCAGAACACACCCAAATCTCCCCTGGACCTCGCCGGCCTGACCACCGCGACTGTGCCGATCGATCCTGGAATAGCAAGATTCGATCTACATCTGTTCTTAGA
>JBOHVR010000081.1:0-4040 GCA_050735755.1 Binatia bacterium | reverse complement strand
TCAGATCGAATTGCTGGAACTGAGCAGGAAAATCGGCGCTGAAACCAAGGAATCCATGGATAAGTCCCAGCGCCAATATTTCCTGCGCGAACAATTAAAGGCCATTCAAAAGGAGCTCGGCGAGGAGGATGGAAAAGGTGTCGAAGTTGAAGAGCTGAGAAAAAAGCTCTACGAGGCAAAAATGCCTCCCGAGGTCGAGAAGGAAGCGCTTAAGGAACTGACTCGTTTAGAGCGCATTCCTGAGATGGCACCTGAATACTCGGTGTTGAGAACCTACTTCGACTGGTTGGTGGAGCTGCCTTGGAGCATTTTCACCAAAGAAGAGATCGACCTTCCGAAGGCGCGCGAGATTCTCGACGCCGACCATTACGGTCTCGAGAAAGTGAAAAAGCGCATCATTGAATTCCTCGCCGTTCGTAAGCTCATGCCGGAAGGGAAAAGCCCTATCTTGTGCTTTGTCGGTCCTCCGGGAGTAGGAAAGACCTCCCTTGGACAAAGCATCGCTCGGGCCATGAATCGTAAGTTCGTGCGCCAAAGTCTAGGCGGGATCCACGATGAGGCGGATATTCGGGGACATCGGCGCACTTATATCGGGGCGCTCCCGGGTAACATTATTCAAGGGATTAGAAAGGCAGGCAGCAGAAATCCTGTCTTCATGCTGGATGAAGTCGACAAACTCAGCGCCAGTTTCCATGGCAACCCTTCCGCGGCTTTGTTGGAGGTTCTCGATCCCTCGCAAAATTCCACCTTCCAGGACCATTACCTCGCGGTGCCTTTCGACCTAACTCAGGTATTGTTCATCGCGACGGCCAACGTGCTCGATACCGTTCCGGGCCCTCTGCGTGACCGAATGGAGATCTTGGAATTGCCGGGATACATCGAGGAAGACAAATTGGCCATTGCCAAGGGCTATCTCGTTCCCCGGCAAATCGCCGAAAACGGTCTTAAAGCGGGCGAGATTAATTTTACTGACGAGGCGATTCGGGAAATTATCAGATCCTACACACGCGAAGCCGGGGTTCGTCAACTCGAGCGTGAGTTGGCGGCAGTATGCCGGAGTGTGGCAACGCGCATCGCGGATGGTTTTAAAGAGACCATAACCGTCAATCAAGAATCTCTCTATTCGTACTTGGGTCCGCAGAAATTCTTCAACGAGATTGCGCTACGCACCAGTTTGCCTGGAGTGGCTACGGGCTTGGCCTGGACGCCGTTTGGCGGGGACATCTTGTTTGTCGAAGCGACGAAGATGGCGGGAGACGGGAAGTTACTTTTAACCGGCCAGCTCGGCGACGTTATGAAGGAAAGCGCACAGGCCGCTTTGAGTCTTGTCAAATCTCGCGCGGAGACGCTGGGAATCGATCCCGATCTCTTCAAGAAGAACGACTTGCACATCCATATTCCCGCGGGCGCTATCCCAAAAGATGGCCCCAGCGCCGGCGTCACGCTTTTTGTCGCTCTCGTTTCACTTCTAACAGGACGGCGTATCAGCAAAGATGTCGCCATGACGGGCGAGATCAGTCTACGCGGCTTAGTTCTACCGGTGGGAGGGATTAAGGAAAAGGTGCTGGCCGCCAAAAGGGCCGGGATTTCCTCTGTCTTGCTGCCCGAGTTGAACCGAAGAGACTTGGAAGAGATCCCGCCTGGAGGCCGTGAGGATATCCGCTTTGAGTTTTTAAAAACGGCGGACGAGGCCTTGCGGCTTGCCCTAGAGCCCGAAGCCCCGGGCGGTTTTTCCCCGGGTGAAAGATTCGCGGCTCGTTCCGCCCGCTGACGTACGAATTACTCGCATCGTATGTCCTAGCTCTCGACGACTTCCTTTTTCCAGCAGCAGCTTGGCCAGCTCTTCCAGCGCCGCGCGGCAAGAGATCACGAGATCTCGAGCTCTAGCTAGCGCGGCGCTCTGAGGTCAAGCCGGCTATGTGGAAGCGAATTATCAAAGTGCTCTCCCTCGGAATCTTGCATGCGCATGACAGCATCAAGAAATAAGAGGCCTCAGTGTAGTCGACGGCCTGACATTCACATAGCGAAGTCCAAGGGTCACGCGCTTCTTAGTGCGCCAGCGGGTGGGGCCGTAATTGAAAGTGGACGGCGAGCGGCTTGGAGCCCTTGCCGTTCTCCATCAGCCACGGCGCGCGGTCGCCGCTCGAGCTCCACAAGCCGCGCCCCTTCCAGCCGGCTTTCGGGTCGTCGATGCGGCCGTCGAAGCCTTTGGCATAGAAGCCCAGCGGGTAAGGCACAGTCAATAGGATCATCTTGCCGTCCTTCAACGCGACCAGGCCGTGGTGCAAGTTGGCGGTGGACATCGGCACGTCCTCGCCGAGGCCGAGTGTGTTGTGCTGATCGACCCAGGAATAGTAGCTGGACTCCGCGCTGTTCTGTCCGATGCCCTCAAAACCGGGACCGGGATACTGATAAAATGACCAGCCCTCGGGGCAGTGATCACCGGTCGCCTTCGGTCCGCTGAGCGGACCTTTGCACTTTCTCCGGTCGAAGCTCGCGAGGTGCCCGCTCGCCAGCGATGCCCACACGACACCCTGCTTGTCAATGTCGGCGCCGCGGATGCCGAAGCCCGGCAGCGGCACGTTGTAGATTTCCGCGAGTGCCGTCTCCGAAGGATTCGGTCCCGGAGCGATGCGCACCACCGCGCCGGGAAAACCGCGCGACGAGCCCCAGACCGATCCATCGGCCGGGCTTGGCATCACGGCATAGAAGCCCGCCGAGATGCGCTTGTCCTTGGTCGGATCGAGCGGCTGGTTCGGCTCCACGTACGCATCGCGCTTGCCGTTACCGTTGGTGTCGAGAATCATCGGCGTCCAACCCTGCGCCTTCACCGCGTCGCCCGTTTCGTCGAAAATCTTCATGTCGAGCCAGCCGACGACCTGACCGCCGCCGCTGCTCCACAGTCTGTCGTTGGCATCGAACTGCAAGTGATGCGTCCCGAAGCAGGTGTCAACGAAGGTGTACTTCATGGTCTTCGGATCGAGCATCGTCAGGTGGCGATTGGCGCGCTCGGTCGGAAATGCTTTGGCCGAAGGATGATCCGACCCTTTCTTGCAGAAGGCGGGATTGTTCGGGCCGCGGACCCGCGCCGCGAACCACACGCGCCCCTTGCGGTCGAACATGCCGTTGTGGTTGTTTGCCTTGCTCTTCCAGACCCGTTCGTTGCCCCAATAAGGCGACGGCTGCATAGGTCCTTCGCGCATCGCGACAGGCGTATCCGGGTCACGCACGGGAGCCGGGAAGTTCGTGACGCTGTGCGTTTTCGGATCGAGGATGGGAATGACATCGACACTGAGCTCGGTGGACCCATACACCGGACCGTACGCATTCACGGTGGGGAAGCGCCGGTCGGAAGAGATCAGGTCGTGGAGGTAATGCTTGTCGTCGAGCCAATCCCAGGTGGTGACTACGATGTTGCGCTCGACTCCCTGAGGCCGCGGCGGCTTCGCATGGGGCAGCTCCCCCTTGGCGATGCGGTCCGTCCAGTCCGCGAGATAACGGATAGACCCGCCGCCGAGTTCCTTAACGGCGTCGCGAAACATTGTTATGCCGCCCTGTCCCGACTGGATGCGCCGTAACCACGCCTCCTCGGAGTTGGAGAACTTGCCTAGGGGGAACGGAACGTTTTGGGGAAACGTGCGCATGGCGAGCACTCCCTGTGAATGGCAGTTGGCGCAACCGTTCGATTTCATCAGGTTCAAATACTCGTTCTGCGTCACGTTCGCCGGAATTTTTCCCTTGCCGCCGAACTCGCTCTTGTCTGGAATCTTCATCATCGAATACCAGTAGATCGCGGGATAATAGTGCGCCGCGGCGGCTTCGCTCGGCGCTATCACTGCGGTCAGATTTACGATCTTGCCCGGCGTGGCTTTAACTTTAGACGAATCGACGAGCCCGTAGCCGCGCACCCAAATGTTGTAGCTGGCTTTCGGCAGATCGGGCAGAACGTAGCGGCCTTGATCGTCGGTGACGACAATCCTCGCGAATCTCGTCGGCAGCTCGGTCGTCTCCGCGATCACCCAGACGCCGGCCTCGGGCCC
>JBOHVR010000080.1:0-6231 GCA_050735755.1 Binatia bacterium | reverse complement strand
GTCCCATTCGCTGTCGGGAACGGGAACTCGCGCATCGGCCTCTTTCTCCCGCGTGGTCAACGTTGCCGTAGCCCGGTCGAGCACCGGGTAGCACTGGATGTTGGAGTTGCCACTGACGAGCATCGACAGAACGCCGCTCTTATCCACAACGAATTCCTGCCGGACTCGGCCCCTCAGACGCTGGCCGTTCTGGCGCGCTTCCGGTAGAAAGGCGACAACGTTGCCGCCGTTGTGGACCAGATCGCCCTGCCAGCCGCCCCACACGACCGTGTAACCGAGCCGGTTGAGAAAGCCGTTGCCCGCATAGCTTTGCTTGGAAAGATCCGCGCCGCCGCCGTCGTTCAATCGCGTGAACGCGCCGCGGTTGCCGCGATTGGAAAAGTCGAAGAGAAGGCAGCGATTGCCGCGGCTCAGGTCCACCGGCTTGACGATATCCAAAACAGCCTGAAACTCCACCAAGCCTTCATCATTCCGTGGCGCCAACTCCAGGTCCACAATGAACGGAAAATCCTTTTCAGCAGGATCGATAGCAAACGATGCCTTGCCCGTTAGACGCTCATAGGGGCCTGTGTCACCGAAGGATGCTCCTCCGGCAAAGGGAGTTTTGCCGGCAAGCTCGATGCGGATTTGATTGCGTGACATTTGTTTTCTCCTTTCTCGATTCCAAGCTCATTCGTGCCGCTGTTCCATCGCCGCATTCGTGCCGGCGATGTAGCCCTGCGTGGTGCAGCGGCCTGTGCCATGCTGGTTGAATCCGCCCGCTGACTCGCCCGCGCAGTAGAGGCCGGGGATCACCTGGCCGTTCATGTCTATCACCTGGCACTTCGCATTGATTCTGAGGCCCGCGCGCGTGTCGTGAATCACCGGCGTCGCCCATGCCGCATAGAACGGAGGCGTCTGAATTTTGTACTTCGGCTCTGGTTTGCCAAAATCGATGTCTTCACCGGAGTCAACGAAAGCGTTGTACCGTTCTACCGTAGCTTGCAAAGTCGCGCCTTTCATCGGCTTGGCCTGATACTCGTTCTTGATCGCGGCGGCCAGCTCCGCGATCGTGTTCGCGGTAAAAAAATACCCGTCCGGATCCACGTAGGGCGGCGTGACCTTCCATTCTTCCCGTTGGACGGCATCCGCGTCAAAGATTGCCCACAGCGGCCCGGCGGCATAATCGGGTGGTTCCGAGTACTCGTTCATCGCCATCGCGGCGTGAAAAAAGTTGTACCTGCTGGGATTGAACTTGATATTCGCGGCGTTGCGATAGTCGTTTCGCGCATAAGGGTTGATTTGGTTGTATGAGTTACCATGAGGCGGGTCACCCTTGGTCTCGTCGTAAAACCTCTTACCGACTTGGTTGACCAAGATCAGATCCTGCCAATCCTTCACGCTTAAGCCAGTAGCGCGGACGAGCGGCATAAGCGGGCTCTCGAGCTTCCACGCGACGTAATTGTATTTCGTCCCGAGCGTACGCTGCGTTCGAATGGTGTCGCCGTTTTCTAGAGTTTGATTGGCAAGACCCCACAGCGAAGCCCCGACCGCCATCGCGGCGAGCTCGCCGCTGGCGTCCTGAAAGCTATACGGTTCACCCGCGACCTGGAGCGCCGCAGTAAATCTCGGGTCAAACATGCGGCGGAAATTTATGTTGCTGGTGCTGCCCCCGGTTGCGATAATGACCGCTTGGGTCGCGCGCAGGTTGAGCGCCGGCTTGGTAATTTCGAAGTTGCCCTCCGAACGAAAGCTCTTGAGCGGCGTCGTTGCGCCGGGCAAAAATCTCGGCGTGTACCCGACCGTGATGCCGATCACACGCCCGGTTTTTTGCTCGGTGGACGGCTCGCGGATAAGTTTTGTCATTTTATAGTTCAGCAAAAATCGCACGCCTTTGGAGCGCGCGCTTGCCTCTAGCGGCCTGATCAGACCCGTTCCGTTGGCGCCGTTGGGACTTTCCGGCCCTGCGCCTTTGGTCCAGAATGCATGATTCTCTCTTGGAGCTGAGTTGCCGGTCGTGGCTGCCCCGCGATTGTCCGGCGGTATGGGCTTGAACTCTACGCCGTTGGCCAGCAAAAATTCATAGGTAAGGGCGCAATGATCGGCGAAGCCGCGCATCACCGCCGGGTCGTTGTACCGATAATCGGGCGAACCGTTGAGTTGGATGATAGACCAATCGGTCAGATCCGAGAAGACGGTCTCCGGTGAATCGGGTATGCCGTGTTTTTTTTGGGCGCTCGTGCCGCCGCCCAGCGCCACGTTGCCGCCGCTCAAGATCGCGTGCCCGCCAACATCGTAATTCGTCTCAACGACGATGACCGATGCTCCGCCGTCAATTGCCCTGATCGCGGCAGGAAGCCCCGCCGCCCCCGAGCCGACAATCACGACATCGGCTTCGAGGTCCCAGCTCTGACCTTCATTCGTTGTCACTTGTTTCATTGTTTCGTCCTTCGCTGATGACCTTTTTCATCACCCGTTTAGAATTTCGCTATGCGATCAGCCTAAGCCGATCATCGAGTCTCCCTATATCCCAAAGTTTGAAATCGCTTACAACCGCGAACGCCAAAATGTAACAAGCGCGACGGCCAAAGTTAACTCAAGGCTTTCGTCCGGTGGTTCTTGCGACTCCGCTTTAGCCTGTGATATCGAATCGGAGCTGGATAAGAATACGATGAGAAGGTGAGGATAGACTAACATGGAAACAGCGGCCCGAAAGAAATACAATGTGGGCGGCGTTAGCTTAGACCGTCCCTTCAAGATTCGCCGGCTCGGCCACTTCGGATTCAACGTCTCGGACCTCGAGGCAGGCAAGCGTTTTTACTTCGATCTGCTCGGATTTTTCATCACGGAGCCGGCCGGCGCCGGATGGTTTGGCAGACATGCAGGCGATCATCACTCCTTTGCGCTGTTCGACAAGAAACGCTTCAACGAACGTAATTTCACAGGTCCCGCCGCGAGCCATTTTCGGCCGGAGAACGACATCAACCAGATGACCTGGCAGGTCCAGAGCGTCAGAGAGATGGCCGACGCCAGCAAGTATCTCCGGGAGCTCGGGGTCGAGCTCATACGGGAGGGCCGGGCTGGGGCTGGGTCCCAGTTTCATCTCTATGTATGGGCGCCGGATGACCAAATCTTTGAGCTGTACTACGGCATCGAGCAGATAAGCTGGAACGGCTACGCCCGGCCGGTGCCGATGCGCCATGGGACTCCGAAGCCCCCCACAGAGCCGCAGCTCCCCGACTACGAGCTTGTGCGCGGTGACTTTGAGAAAGGCCTCGACGTGCGCGACGGCGGGCGTTACGTGGACACGCTGCCTCTTAAATACGACGTGGACGGCTTGCTACTGCCCAGGCCGTTCAAGATTACCCGGGTCGGCCCATTGAACCTTTTTGTCGACGACTATGAAACGGCGAAGCGCTGGTATGAGCAGGTCATGGGCTTCACCTTGACAGAAGAAGTGGAGTGGCGCGGCGAGCAGTGCGCCTTCCTGCGCTGTGACAATGAGCACCACTCCTTTGGCCTTTTTCCCAAGTCGTGGCGTGAGAAGTTGGGCCTCAGCCGGGAGACCTCCAACATGTCGTTCGGCCTGCAACTTGCCAACTACCAGCAGCTCAGGGCTGCAGTGACTTTCTTGCGAGAAAACGGTGTGCGTGTCGAGACCAACATCGTCCCGCCGGAATTGCACCCTGGCATTGACTACGCGGCCTACGCCTTCGATCCGGACGGGCACTGTATCGAGCTGTACTACTATATGGAGCAGGTAGGCTGGGACGGACGGCCGCGTCCTAAGGGGTTGCGCCGCAAAGTCGACCCGAACCATTGGCCGGAAATCCTCGAGCCGCTTTCGGATACTTACACCGGCGAACCATTCCTCGGGCCGTGGGCCTAATAAGGCAAAATTAAAAGTGCGACCAGGGGACTTCCTTTCGCCTTTCTGGCCCTGTGGTCATACTGAACAGATTTTGTCGACGGCCAGCCGACTGTGATGCGGGCAGACGAAGACTGAAATCCGGCGGCACCCTTATAAGGTGGCGAGTTTACGTTTCGCTTTTCTTCGTCGTCGCGCAGCTCGGAAATCTCACGGTGCTCCTGCATTTACGGGCCTAGAAATTGTCAAGATCCTCTGACGCTTACCTGCCAGTTTACAGTTCGATTTTTTTCTTGTCCATCGCGCCGAAAATGAGTAGGTATAGGCGGCCTTTAACATTTTTCATAAACAGGAGCCTACAGAGCTATGCTCGTTGAAGAACAGATCACAGAGCGGCGGCTGCGAGCCCGCAAGGAGGCTTTTAGAATCGCGCCGCAGAGTCGAGCCATTTTCGGGGACTATCAGGTGTTTTCTCCTTCGAGCAAGCGGCTGTATCGCGTGGCCCTTCGCGGTGTGAGTCTCTTTGAGAACTACTGCGCCTGCCCCGACTACGCGGTAAATACCCTGGGGACGTGCAAACATATTGAGGCCGTTTTGCTGCACGCCCGGTCCCGCTTTGGAAGTAAACTCGATCAGGCACGCTACCAACGCAAGCACACGACTATCTACTTGGATTACCGGGACCCGCCAAGGGTTCGCATTGTTTGCCCCGCTCAAGTCTCGACGGATTTGCTCGCTTTGAAAGAAGAATTCTTCGACGCCGAGGGCATTCTCAAACTGAATCAGATCGATCGTTTCGCTCAGGCCCTCAGCCGCTTTCACGCCCTCGATGAGAAGGTGGTGGTTTACCGCGACGCGCTTGACTGGGTTGATGGTGAGATAGCGAGGGCTGAAGGATTGGCCTTTGAAGCCAACGAGCTGCGCTTGCTGGAACAAGGCAGGCTGCCGCTGGATGGTCTCCTGAAAGTTCCCTTGTATCCTTTTCAAATGCGCGGCGTTCTTTTTGCCGCCTCTCGGGGAAGGACCATCATCGCCGATGATATGGGACTCGGGAAAACCATCCAGGCGATTGGCGCCGCCGAGTTGCTGGCGCGGCGCCGGGGAATCAGCCGCGCGCTCGTTATCTGTCCGGCTTCGGTAAAGCATCAATGGCTGGCTGAGATCAAGCGGTTCAGCGACCAAAGCGCGGTGGTGATCGACGGTTCGCCGGAGCGACGCCGTATGCTCTACAACGCGGAGGTTTTCTTCAAGATCGTCAATTATGAACTGGTGCGCCGCGACCTTGATGATGTGGCGAACGTGTTGCCGGATCTGATTGTTTTGGACGAGGCGCAGCGAATCCGCAATTGGGAAACCGCCACGGCCCGCACGATTAAACTCTTGCGCAGCCGCTACGCTTTGGTCCTCACCGGGACGCCTTTAGAAAACAAGTTGGAAGAGCTTTATTCCGTGGTTCAGTTTGTGGACGGCCGGCGGTTGGGGCCGGCATTCCGTTTCTTGAGCGAGCATCGGCAAGTCAATGAACAGGGGAAACTCATCGGCTACCGAAATCTGGATCAAGTTAGGGATAAGCTCGCGCCGATCCTGTTGCGGCGGCGCCGTGACCAGGTATTGAAAGATCTCCCGCCCCGCACGGATAAAATCTTTCGGGTTCCCATGACCCCGGAGCAGGCTTCCTATTATGGCGATCAACACATGGTGGTTGCGGCCCTTGTACGCAAACTTGAGCGCCAGGGTTGGTTGTCGCCCGTGGATCAGCAGCGCTTGCTTTGCGCGATTCAAAACATGCGCATGATCTGCGACTCGACCTTTCTCTTCGACAAAGAAACCAAGATCTCGCCCAAAATGGAGGAGCTCAAGGAAATTCTCCGAGAGCTCGTCATCGAAGAAGAGCGCAAAGTTGTGGTTTTTAGCGAATGGGAGAAAATGATCGTCCTTGTCGGCGAGCTTCTCGATAAGATGAAAATCGGCTACGTTTCACTCCACGGCGCTATCCCCACGCGTCGGCGGGGCAAGCTTATCGCCAGATTTCGCGAACAAGACGACGTGAAAGTGTTCCTTTCTACCGACGCCGGCGGCGTAGGAATCAACTTGCAGGCTGCCTCTGCCGTCATCAATATTGAGCCGCCCTGGAATCCCGCTCGGCTCGAACAGCGCATCGCTCGCGTTCACCGGATGGGCCAGTCGCGGCCGGTGCTTGCCGTTCACCTGTTGACGGAAACCAGCATCGAAGAGCGTGTTTGGGAAACTATTCGGCTCAAAAAGGCGCTGTTCCAAAGCCTCTTTGACGGCGCCGGCTCGGAGGTTAGCTTTGAGAAGCTCGGCCGACGAACTCTGATGGAAACCTTGAAAGAGATCGTCCCGGAAGCGGCGGCGCCAGCGAC
>JBOHVR010000079.1:0-2157 GCA_050735755.1 Binatia bacterium | reverse complement strand
GCTCAAGCCGGCGCTAAAAGCTTGCAAGTCCCCGGTGCAGTTGGCGGCAAGGGCCGTCTCATTGGATGCGCCCCATCTCCTCCATCCCTTTATAGTGGTTTCTATCACTTATCCAGCCAGACGCGGTTCAGCCCGCCACCCCACCACGCGAATTCTCCATCGTAGGCTGTTGTGAAGCCTTTGACGTAGTCGCGGACCGCAAAGAAGCGCGAGGTATGACCGATAGTGACCGAGGGCACGTCTTGGTTCAACTTGGTTACTATCTTGGTCATCAACGCCCGCAGTTTGTCCTCATCATGCTCTGCGGCGGCGGCCTTCAATAGAGCGTCCACTTCCTTATCACAATAACCGGTCTCATTCTGGTTGCGATTTCTCGGATCGGATTCGCAGATGTTGATCGGCAGATAGAGATCCACAGGGTTGGGATTGACGCCGGGGTCGCCGGAAAGCTTGAAGGCATATTGGCCCTTTCGGCGCATCTGAAGATTCGCGCCCCGGTCCGCCATCTTAATCTGGATATTCATTCCGATCTTCTTGAGCTGGGCCTGTACCGTCGCCGTCTCCACTTCTTGCGTTCCTCCCATGCTGCCCAACATCTCAATCGGCTCTCCTTTATAGCCGGCCTCCTTTAACAAAGCCCTCGCCTTGTTGAGATCATATGCGGGCGATCGAACTCCCTCGATGTACCATTTGTGCCCCTTCGGATAGAGCTGATCCGAAGGCTCGCCAAAACCGAAGTATGCGGCCTGAAGAATCTCTCTCCTGTCAATCGCATGCGCCACAGCCAGGCGTAGCTTCTTATTATTAAACGGGGGATCAGCGACGTTAAATTCGATCCCGCGCCCCGCCGAGTAGCGAGATTCCGCGAAACCGATCCCTTTGAGCTTTCCGTCGCGGATTTCCTTAATCCATTCGTAGGGCGCTCGTTCCGTCATGTCGATATCGCCGGCGCGAAGCGCGGTAAAGCTTACCGTAGTATCGCCAATAATCCGCAGGACAACCCGGTCCACGAAAGCCTTGTGTCCCCAGTAGTCGTCGAATCTTGTCAGGACGATGCGCTGTTGAGGTTGCCATTCCACCAATATGAAAGGACCGGTGCCGGGCGGGAACTTCGCAGGCTGTCGCATTCCCTCCTGCAGCGATTCCTTGGGAACGACTGAGAAAGTGTCGATTTCGGCCAGTACATAAATAAAACCGGGCGAGGAACGCTTCATGTGAATGTTGAGTGTGTATCTGTCGCTGGCCTCCACGCGGTCGACAACGTCCAACGCTGCAAATCCGCGAGCACCATTTTTTGGGTTCATACTGTAGTCGATTGCAAATTTTGCATCCTCAGCCGTCATTTCCTGGCCGTTATGGAACTTCACCCCCTTGCGAAGCCTGAAAGTGTAAAGCTTCCCATCCTTGAAGACCTTCCACGACTCGGCCAACCTGGGCTGGAGGTTTCCCTTAAGGTCTATGCCCAGGAGCGGCTCAAACATCAGGTCGCGGATTCTTTTCTGAGTGGAGCTGGTGTTTACTAGAGGGTTCAGCACGCTCATGTCCCTGGTGATGCCGAGAGTCAGCGTGCCACCTCGTTTGGGCTGAGCGGAGGCCCCGTCCGTAGGCGCCGGCATGCCAAAAAACCACAAGAGCAAAGCTGCGATCGCGAAAGACGTCATCGTTATCCTCCCGGCGAACGGTTTTGAGAGTTCCTACAGATTAGGCAATCCGGCGGCGTTCTCCCCAAGAATTTTGTCCTTTTGTTTCGCCGCGATGTCAGCCCGCTCACTGATAGCGGAAACGGTGCGCGGATATTCCGAGTCGAGGTGCGGATAGTCCGGTGCCATCGAAATATGGTCTTCTCCGAGCTCGGCCATCGGTTGTCTCATCTCACGGAAAACCAGGTAGAAAAATCGCTGCGCAGTTTGCAGGAAGCGCCGGTCAAGCCGGTGGCCGCCTGAATGACACCGGTGTTTAAGGCTATCAATGACTAGAATTTTGGCCTGCCTCGTTTCGCCCTGCCTGGGACCAAATCGCGATCGAACATCCTCGCGGAATCGTATTCGTCATTTGCGAGCGAGCTATTGAATCCGGTATAGCTTCGCGGCGTTCTCCCAGAGAATTTTTTGCCGATCCTTGTCCGGGACTTGCTCAAAACTTCTCGCGATGTAGTCT
>JBOHVR010000078.1:0-3012 GCA_050735755.1 Binatia bacterium | reverse complement strand
GTCGAGCCGTCCAAAGGAGTCGTAGTTCTGCGAGCCCAGCTCAGCGCGCCCGACGTCCTTGACGCGGATCTTTGCGCCGGTTTCCGTCTGACGGATAATGATGTTCTCAAACTCTTCGGGGTTGACGAGCCGCCCGGGGGCGCTCACCGTATAAGTAAACTCCTGGTCTTTCGGTGAAGGTGCCGCGCCGACGCGCCCGGCCGGGGCCTGCAAGTTCTGCTCTTTAATTGCGGAGATCACATCGGAAGGCGTGAGGGCGAGCCTGGCCAACCTGTCGGGACGCAGCCAAATGCGCATGCCATAATCCGCGCCGCCGAAAAGATCAACCTGGGCGATGCCGGGGATACGCAGGATCTGATCGCGCAGATTAATGCCGCAATAGTTGGTCAGAAAGTTCGCGTCGTAGCTGCCCCCGGGAGAGTTGACGGAGATCAGCATCAGAATGCTCGGGCTCTGCTTCTTAACAGTGACACCCTGTTGGACCACCTCCTGCGGCAGCCGCGCCTGAGCCGACGAGACCCGGTTTTGAGTCAAGACGTTTGCCGTGTCCTGGTCGACGCCTACCTCGAAGTTGACGTCGAGCTGCATGCGACCGTCGCTGGTATTCGACGACTTCATGTAGATCATCCGGTCGACGCCGTTGACTTCCTGCTCGATGGGTGTCGCCACCGATTGCTCGACCGCGACCGCAGACGCGCCGGGGTAGGTCGCCGTGACCCGAATGGAAGGCGGCGCTAGGAATGGGTACTGCTCGATGCTAAGTCCCTTCAAGGTGAAAAGTCCCATCAGGACCAAGATGATGGAGATGACGATGGCAACGATGGGCCTGCGGATGAAAAAATTTGCCATGGCTTATTTCCCCTCCGCTCCCTTGGCGTTACTCTCGGCCTGCGGCGCGACCGGAGCGGCGGAAGTTTCGTCGCCGAGCTTTACGGTCTTCGCGCTGACCTGCATGCCGGGCCGTACTTTTTGAATTCCCTCCACGATCACTCTTTCGCCCGGTTTGACACCGGATTCGATGACCCACAAGTTGCCGACACGTTCGCCGGCCTTCACCATGCGCTGCTCCACGGTCGAATCCGGCTTCACGACCATGACGCTATAGAGACCTTGAATCTCCTGCACTGCGAGTTGGGGCACAAGCAGGGCATCTTCCTGGAGATCGGTTACGAACCGGGCCTTCCCATACTGGCCCGGGCGCAGAATGCGCTTGGGATTGGGAAAGCTAAACTGCCCGGTGAGAGTGCCGGTCGTCGGATCCACCGCGCGCTCGACCGCATCGAGACGACCCTTGTGCGGGTGCACGGATCCATCGGCAAGAATCAGCTCGACGCCGAACTTCTTCTCCTGAGATCTATCGCGGCCTGCGCTGCTACGCGCGATCCTGAGATACTCCGCCTCGGCGATGGCGCAGCGAAACAGGATCGGATGGATTTGCGAAATCGTGTTGAGCAGCGTGTTTTCACCGCGCCCCACCAGGCTGCCGACCTTCTGCTTCGTGGTGCCGATAAGACCGTCAACCGGCGAATGAATCGTTGTATATGCGAGATCGAGTTTGGCTTTGGCAACCAGCGCATCGTACGCCGTCACCTGAAACCGAGCCGCCTCCTGGGCCGACAATGCATTGTCCAGTTCCTGTTGGCTGACCGCCTTCTGCTGGGCCAGCGGTTTGTACCGGGCAACATCATTGTTGGTCTTTTCCAATCGGGCTCTAGCGGTCTCCAGGTTGGCCTGGGCTTGCGCCAGCGCCGCTTCAAACGGCTGGGGATCGATTCTATACAATAGCTGGCCCTTACGAACGAATGACCCCTCGGTAAAGTTCATGGAAACGAGATAGCCCTCGACGCGGGGACGAATCTCGACATCCTCTGAGCCAAGTGTTGCGCCGACTAACTCAACGTAAATCGGCACGTCCCTTTGCACGACTGGCGCCACCTCGACCTCAGGCGGCGGCGGAGGAGGCGGCTCTTTCTTCGAGCAGGCGACGCCGATGGTTGGCAGAACGAAGGCAACCGGGATTGCCGCGGACCTCATCAAAGTCCGCAGAATTAAAGCAAGCCTTTTACCATTCACAGTTGTCCTCCAGACTAATGTTGATAAGAAAACAAGCCGCTGAGTGGACTCCTAATTATCGCAATGTCGCAATCGCGCATATTGGACCTTAGTCCAATGGTGCCGGGAGAGGAACTTTCACGTCGACCCATCTTTGAGTAACTAAACCCAATCCCGATCGCGCCGGGCCACAGGATGCGCCAGCGGAATCAGCGTTCCGTACCGCCGAACTAAGACAATACCCGTGCGCGCGGTTTCATTACGAGTCACTGGGCCGTAAATGTCTTTTTCCCACGTTCCTTGACGTTCGTGATTTGAGATTACTGTCGGGCGTCGGCGCCGAGCCAAGCGCGGGCTTTTGCGAGATCACCGGGAACGAAATATTCGACTGCCGCCCGGCGAAAACCTTTCGCTAAGAACGCGTAGACGAGATCCTTCCACTTCTCATCTCCCACAACGGCAATTTTGTCGATGTCTTTGTAATGCTCGTTAAAAAACTGATGTCGCCCCAGCCCCCCTCTCGCTTCCATCCGCTTAAGTTCTCCAGAAGGAATATCGCGCTGATTTTGCCGCAGCGCCGGATCGCGTCGATTGCCAACGCTTGCATCTGACTCACCTCGGAGCTGCCAAGCTCCCCGCTGATCTTGGCACTTATGATCGATCCGCACGGTCGATGATTGATTTGAAATGGCATATTGGCTCTTACAGCCCCGAAAAAATGGTAGATCTGAAACGTGATGGAGGTAGTCTCGGTCACGACATCATAGATAGTCCGTGACACCCCAGTGCCTTCACGGCTGCTTTATATCGACGGGCTGAAAATCTGTATATTGGACTTTGGTCCAATGGTGGAGAGTGGAGACGATCGCCTCGAAAAGGGACGCGAACCTTCACTTGGATTACGTTCCGAAAGGTCGGCCAGAGCGTCTGCGTGAAGTGAATTCGCCCAGCGCGCCATCC
>JBOHVR010000077.1:0-12809 GCA_050735755.1 Binatia bacterium | reverse complement strand
GCCTGTATCTCGCCAGGATGACGGACAGAAGCAACGCGCCATGGAAAGGCCTGGTGTCCGGGTGACTGCTGGTTCCCATGATCGTTCCCGGCCTGCTGACGACCATCGGGTGGATCATGCTTTTTGGACGTCGAACCGGTGTTATCAATCTTATTGCCACTAAAGTTCTGGGGTTTGAACAGCCTGTGGAGCTCGGCAGCATGGCTGGCATGATTTGGGTGCAAGGAACGGATCAGATTCCGCTCGTGTTCCTCTTGCTGGCTGCCGCGTTTCGGTCGATGGACCCTTCGTTGGAAGAAGCCGCAATGGCATCCGGTTCTGGCATTGTGCGCACAACTTTTCGCATCACGTTACCGATTTTACTTCCGGCGATTCTAGCCGTGTGGATGATCACTTTTGTGCGCGCGATTGAGAACTTTGAAGTTCCGGCGCTGATCGGCATGCCTGCCGGTATTCTGGTTTTTGCCACGGAGGTCTATCTCGCGACCAAGAACGTGCCGACCGATTTCGGACTGGCGAGCACGTTCGGCGTCGTTTATCTGCTCGTCACGACGATAGGGGTAATCTTGTATCTCAAGTTAACTGCCATGTCGGAACGGTTCGCTACCATCACGGGCAAAGGCTACCGGCCGACAGCTTTTAAACTGGGGTCGTGGCGCTACCCGCTTGCGGTGCTTAATCTTGTTCTTTGCTTCGTTCTTTTTATTCTTCCGGTCCTGGTGGTTGTGTGGTCATCGTTTCTCCCGTATTACATGGCCCCGTCAAAGAATGCACTCGCCAGCCTGACCATCGAGAACTACATAGCGTTGTGGAATTTCCCGCTCATCCATCGCGCGATGTGGAACAGCTTTGTCCTTGGCGTGTCGAGCTCGACGATCACGATGCTCATTACGGCGGTAATCGCGTGGATTATTGTGCGCACATCGTGGCAAGGGAAGGGGGTACTCGACTTCCTGGCTTTTAGCCCGATCGCTGTCCCGGGGCTGGTCATGGGGATAGCGATTCTGTGGCTTTATCTCGTGATTCCAGTACCGGTGTACGGAACGCTGTGGATCTTGCTGATCGCTTACGTGACCAAATATCTGCCCTACGGCATGCGGGCGTGCTCGTCCACGATGCTGCAAATCAAAAAGGAACTCGAGGAAGCTTCAGAAACCAGCGGCGCCACCTGGCCGCACACGTTCAGGCGCGTGATTCTTCCTCTCCTGGCGCCGGGATTTGTCGCGGGATGGATTTTTGTCGTGACGCACTCGTTCAGAGAGCTTTCAACGTCGATCATGCTCTACCGCAGCGGAACGGAAGTGATATCGGTTGTGCTCTTTGAGATGTGGGACGGCGGGCAGTACCCACGGCTTGCGGCGCTCGGCATGGTGCTGGTAGCCATTCTTGTAGTCATCAGCCTGATCGCGCGTAAGATCGGCGCCCGGTATTCTATCCAGCAGGTATAACTCCTAAATCTTTCTCGACAGTGACGTTCGTGCTTTCCCCCTTCGGGTAAGCTTATCCTGGCGAAGTCAGAGGCTCTATCATTGTAGGATGGGTTGAGTGAAGCGAAACCCATCGAGTTGCGGGCCGATGTAAGCTCGTTGTTGCTTCTGGAGACGCCACCGAAACGCATGAAGTGATGGGCATCTGGTGCCCAGCGCACGATGGGTATCGGCGCCTGGCGCCTCCACCCATCCTACGGAGCTTTGTGGAAAGGCAAGCGGAGAATTTTGTTTTTACTTGAACTGCTTGCGCACGATGATCTCGTCCATCAGCTTATAGGCCTTGGCCTTCAGCTCTCCCATCTTTTCGTGACCGATGATGAGCATCTTCACGCCTTTTTCCTCCAGGTTTGATATTTCTTCGTAAGCGGCCTTCACCCCCTTGCGTGCCGACAACGTCCCGCCGCCCTTAGCCAAGGCCGCTGCGCCGTCCGGGCTCAACGTGAAATCAATATAGAGCGCCGCCGCATGTGGGTGCGCGGCGCTCATGGCGATTCCCTTATGGCTTCCCACTGACCCCGGCGTGGGATTCGGGTACACCATATCGATGGGACACTTTTTTTCGTGTTTCATCTGCGCCACGCGCTGGGGATAAACTTCAACTGCAATTTTAGTTTCGCCGCTGCAAAGAAGCTGCACTTGTAAGGTGTGGCCCCGGCGCGGAACGGCGCCGTTGCGCATCAGGGCTTTCATGTACTCGGCTGTTTTCTCTTCGCCCCACTGGAGAAGCCATGCGAAAACGGCCTGTTCGGGTTCCGTGTCAATGGAAATGTCCCCTTTCCACTTTGGGTTAAGTAAGTCCTGGTAAGTCTTAGGAGCCTCTCCGGATTTTACTAGATTCGTATTGTAACCGATCACGACAAGCGTGTACTCGGCTACATACCAGCGGCCATCTTTATCCCAAAATTGGCTAGGGTAGTGCTTCTTCTCCGGTGAATCGTACCGTGCGTGAATCCCTGTTTTGAGCAATTCGCCGATGTTGTCGAAATCGACCCCGACGACATCAGCAGGGAGCTTTCCAACCCGGTGTTCGAGAAGAATCCGGTCAAGTCCCTTGGCACCCTGGAGACGCGTACGCTCGACTTTGATGAAAGGGTATTTTTTTTCAAAACCCTTGGCATAAGCCTCGATGGTCTCAAGACCCTGATTGGAGTAAACGACAAGGGTTCCCTCTTTTTTTGCCCCCTCCTCGAGCCGCTTCTGCCGTTCGCTTGCGGGAAGCTTGTTGATTTGAGCCAGCACCTCTTCGGCCGTTGCGGCGTACGTACGGAGAGACAACGTCGTGATAAGCGATATGCATGTCGTTAGAATTCCCCAGGTCCAAATCATTCGCATACAAGCCTCCATCCCAAGATTTGATTTGCGCCCGACTTGGGTGCCTAATATATATTACTCGCCCGAGACCGTGGCAAGCGGCTCAGGAAGAACAGTGAATGTGAAGGCGCGCATAAGACGAGCGACTTTGACGGAAGACCGCAAGAAAGCCTTTTCTATTCGCCTGCGCGTTTTTGTGAAGGAGCAGGGCGTCCCAAGAGAGATCGAGTTGGACAGCGACGACGCGCACGCGATTCATCTCCTGGCCTGCGCGAATGGGAGAGCGGTTGGAACCGCGCGCGTCGTGCTAAAGCGGAAGGCCGCGAAGATTGGCCGGATGGCAGTCTTGAAGACGTATCGTGGCAGGGGCGTGGGCAGGGAGTTGCTAAAGCGCGCCGTCAAAGCGGCTCGGCAAAAGGGCGCGAAGCGGATTTATCTACACGCTCAAGTGCCGGTTATCGTCTTTTATGAGAAATTAGGGTTTCGTTGCGCCGGCCGAGTCTTCCTGGAAGCGGCAATCCCGCACCGGAAGATGGTCCTAGAGACAAGAGAATAGAAGGAGTGTTGGAGGATTGGAATTCGGACCAGTACTCCACTACTCCATTGCTCCATTAATCCTTGCCCATCTGAGATTCCGAGCGCACCGACACCCATCAATCTGAGATCTGAAATCTGCCATTTGAGATTTCGAGCGAAGCGAGAACTAGATCGCCTGAACGTCCTCCGCGGCTCCCTTCTCGTACTTAGTGGCGTTTTGTTTGAAAGCCAGAAACTTATCACGCACATACGGAGAGCTGTAGCCGTTGAGGATTCGTTCGACTCTGCCCGGCTTGCCGTAAAAGCTCTGAAAGGCCCAGCCCGTCAATTCGCCCAACTGCTGCCTCGTGAGGTGCTTCGTGGGCATGACGCAATGTTCGAGGTCCCAGAGGCTCAGGTCTTCGATCTCGACCAGATTTTCCTTGACCGCACGTTTCCATATCGGCGAGCCGGGAATCGGATTCAGCACCTGAATCATGACAATATCCGGATCGATTTCGTCGACGGCCTTGGCGCGCTGGCGGATTTTGGCCTCGTCGTCCTCCCAGAAGCCGTTTAAGTAGGTGGCGACGGTCGAGATATCATTTTGGCGCAAGAAATGAAACAGGTCTTTAAGATCCTTGACGCCTACTTTCATCGGCCCCTTGCGCGCCTCGGCAATTTCTTCGTCGGTGCCGCCATCGATACCAATAAGCACCTGAACTAAACCCGCTTTGCGCATGCGCGGAATAAGGTCCGCGTCGCGAATGAAGCTCTGCGCGCGGCCGAGGAAGAACCACTGCATGTCCAATTTTCTTTTCTCGAGCTCTTCCACCAAATCAACCATTTTCTGGCGATCGGAATTAAAATCGTCGTCCATGAAAGTCAGGACTTTGACCCCGTACTTCCGGTGCAGGAGTTCCATTTCGTCCGCAACGCGTTTGCCGCTATGGGTGCGATGGCTCGTGAAATCACGCGGATTGCGCGGATCGACCAGCCACCACTCGTAGCAGAAGTGGCACGCTCCCTCGCAGCCTCTTGAGGTTACGGTTTCATTGTAATGAGGAAAGACCGAATAGCCGGTGTAGCGCTCCATGGGAAAAAGATCATAGGCCGGCATGGGCAAGTCATCGAGGTTCCTGATCAAGTCCGGTCGCTCGGTCAAAATGACTTCGTCACCGTTGCGATAACATAAGCCCTTGATTGCGTTAAACTTGGGCGCTGGGCCCTTGAGCGCCTCGAGTAGCTCCCACAACGGGTATTCGTTGTCGCCAAACACCCCGACGAGCGCGAAATCAAGCTGCGGATTTTCCGTGAGGATTTGCGTCGGGACGGCGGTGTACATCATGCCGCCGCCGACGGTGATAATCTGCGGCGCCACTTCTTTGATCCGCTTCATTGCGGCGTGAAAGCGGTTAAGCTGCGCGGCGCCGCCTGCGGCTGCAATGATGTTTCCGAAAAAGACCACGTCCGGACAGCGCTGGCGCACCTCGTCGAGCATTCCGTCATCGTCCAATCCAAGCGCCCGGCAGTCGAGAACGTCGATGTCTGCGCTGCCTTTCTCACGGATAAAAGCCGCAAGTTTCGCATGCAGGGGATTGGCTGCCAAGTGATGACTGCCCCAGGGCGCCCAGTTTCCCATCGGCGGGGTAATAAAAAGAAGCTTCATCGACGAGACACTCCCAAAAAGATTTAAATCTAAACTATTGAACTATGAAGTTAATGTCAAGGTTAGGTTCGCGCCGATTCCGTCTCGCATATTTCAGAGTGTGACGATAAGAATGGTCCCGACTACGGTGCATAGGGCACCCGCGACGACGCGCATCGTGATGGATTCGAGGTCTCTCAAGAAAATGGCTGTGAGCAAGATGGAAAGAACAGGATTCGCGGCGACTAGAGGCTCGACGATGACGACTTTGCCGTAGCTCAAAGCGTAAAACACGGAGATCGTGGCAGTGCTGTTGCATAGCCCGGCGGCCAGTAGCCAGCGCAAGCTGGCTCTTGTAAGTCGAATGACGCTCCGTCCTCCTCGGAAGCGGACAAACATGCAAGCAAAGCAAGCCGCTGTACCGGCGGTCACGGTTGTTGCCATCAGGGGGATGTTTTCTGCCTGCAGACCGAGTTTGCGCAGGTTCGACGAGACCGCAAAAGCCAGGGCGCCCGCGATGGGAAGCAAAAGGTCGCTCAAGCGCCAGTCTTTTTTCTCGGACTGGCTTCTTGAGAGAATGATGACGCCACAGATGACAAGACATGTGCCGAAGAAATTCTGCAGCGGCCAGTCCTCCCCAAGGACCAAGATCGCCAGGACCGAAGCGAACAGAGGGGAGGAATTTACCACAGGAACCGAGCGAGAGACGCCGATTCGTTCGATGCCCAAGTAAGTCAAAGTTCGCCCCAGGCCGGGAGCGAAGATGCCAGCCAGGACAAAGTACCATAAGGCAGGGGTCAGAAAGCTCTCTAACGGGACCATGAACAATGCGAGGATCCCGCTAATCACCGCTGTGGCCGACAGTGAAATTAAAGAGGCGGTCACGGCGTTCGAGTTCACCAGGCCGCGGCGGATTAAGACGTGTGAGCAGGCAAAGAAGAAGCCCGCTTGAAGAGCAAAATAAATGCTCATTGGCAAGGCGTGAAAGTCCCGAGCTGAAGGCGCGATCAAAAGGAAAGGACTCGCTTCAAGCTTTCTTCTAATTTTGGAACGATGTCAAAACGATTGATTTCGCGCGGGAAGATCCAGCGGTAGTCGGTATGCTCCCAATCCATTTTGATCTCGGGGCTGCGCCTGAGTTGGGCGAGGACTGGTTGCACACGCCAGTTCTTATTAAGGTCAGGGTCATGGAACTCGAATGGATTGCCTATTTTAATGTCAGCGATATCTTCTGCCGAGATGCCTACCTCTTCACGCAGCTCCCGCAGCGCCAGTTCACCTAGCGGCTTAGCCTCGTCAATATAGCCGGCGACGGTGTTCCATTTCCCTTGATAGGTGCGGACTTTATCGCTGCGCTGCAACAGGAGAATCTTGTCTTCAAATTTGACAAAACAAGTAATGACCAGGGCCGTGTCGGAATGAGAATAGTCGATTCTGCCGTCGGGTAATTGCGGCAGTTTCCCAGCCAGCTCGCGGATGGTTTGGTCAATTTCTTGTTCGTCAACCACTTGTCCTCGTTCCAGTCGGAAGGGCAAATGCGAGATCTCAAATTCCAAATTGGGTATCTGACATTTGCAATCTGCAATTTTGTAATCCGTAGGGCTTGTGCCCACGCTCGGCAAGGCTCGGCCCTCGGTCGGTCACGACTTTCTACTAGCGGGGTAGCTCCTTAGTCATCGCGCCGTTGCCGTGACGGGCGGCTGTCGCGACCGGCAAATGGGATCGAGAGGGGAAGGCCTAGCGGCGGCTGCCGAATACTTCTTTTAGAAGATCATTGACCCGCGCTGCGGGATGGGTGCGGATCTTTTTTTCCTCTTGTCCCACGACGTAGAAGAGGCCGTCGATGCCCTTGTCAACGACGTAGGCGTCGATATCGAAGGCCCGGCTCTTGGCAAAAGGGATGGTGTCGTACCGTCCCACCAACTGTTTGTACTGACGGGTAACGCCGACCTCGTTCATCGTGTTCTCAACGGCGGGTCGGAACGCGACGGCCAGTTTTTTGCCCGTCTTGGATTTAAAATAATCCGTCGCCGCCGTTTCGTTTCCCGCCAGGATCTTGCGCGCATCCTCAATGGTCATCGCTCCGATGGCATCCCAGAAGATCTCCTTGGCGAAGGGAGCAGCCCGTTCCGCAGCGCGGTTCATGCTCAACACAAACTCGTCAATCTGAGAACCATATCCAACAGCTCGCAATCCTTGCTCCAAAGGGCGCAGACTGCTCGGCATCAGGATTTTGATCGCTTTGTTTTTGAAGTAGCCGTCTACCGTGCCGGTCGATGAGACCGCGTTCTCCGTGCCGACCTTCAGAGCTTCTTTGAGGCCGGAGCCGATCTTCGCATCGCTGAGAGAGGATCCCGAACTTCCGCCGATCCCTTTAAAAATCTGGTCGAGCTGAGCACTCGCAGGATAGGCGATCAAAAAAAGGAAAGCGGCTAAGACTAAAAGAAAAACCGCTTTCCTACTCAGGAATGTTGTTGACACGACTAGCGGACCTATTGTTTGCCCATAGCCTTAGACCACTCGTAGTCGGGATTGCTGTAAGCCTCATCAGGCATGAGAGACTTCACGCCTCTCTTGCCTAGCTCTTCTTCGAATTTCTTCCGGATGAAAAGATCTTCGTTTGGGTATTCGATCTGGTCTTTGGCCCGGTCCTCGACCTTTTCCGCGTGACCGTGGAACTGCATTGGCGGGTGCAACGCGAGATAGCGTGCCATGCTACCGCCGGCATTGAAGTGCTGGTGGAACCAGCGGTTTGGCGGGACCAGCATGCTGCATTCGTGCCAGGGACAGACGATTTTCCCTTTTCCTTCTTCCCACATGATCGAATAGCCTTCGCCCGCCGGGATGATGATTGCTCGTCCCGGCCCGTGACGGTGGGCCTTCTTATAAGTCTTCGGCGCAAACACCGACATGTGCGCTGTGACTTCAGAGTCGGGGAACATGATAAAGACGCTTTGGCCTCCGGCTCCTCTTCTGGCGTTTGCATCGAGTTTGTCCCAGGCTTTCATGTCAGGGAAGAAGTTTCCATACCAGAAAACCCGCAGCCCCAGAGCCTCGTCAATCTCTTTGGGCTGGATCATCTTTGCTTCGGAGTAAAAGTCCTCCTGGTTGGACAGGTCATCCGGAGTCTGGCGCGGGTTGTTGAAATAAAAGTCCGGATCAGGAACGGCCGACATCGCGAGAGGAAGATAGCTGTAGTGGAGTAACCTGACCGCCTTGTCACCCTGCATATTGCTAAACTGATGATGGCAACCGTGGGGCAACACAAACATGCTGTGCTGCTGCCACTCAAAGCTTTTCTTCGCGCTGTTGTCATCGTACCAGATCGTTGTCAAACCCCGGCCGTCGACGACGTACACGACTTCGTCGAGAGCAAATTTGAGCGGTTTGGTAGTCTCACCTGGAGGGATCTCGGTAATCCGCGTGGAGCTCACGCCCTCTTGTCCCATGAGTTGGATGAAAGCGCTTTTACACTGGCGCTCTTCCCACCAGCCGAGCTTCACATTTCTGAGATCTTCTATGAAAAAGCCCGTATGAATGGGAATTCCCGTGGATTCCATCCAGTAGTCGTACGTGAAGGTTTTGCTCCACATTGAGCGTTGGGGTTTGAATGCCGCTTTTGCCATGAGTTTGTCTCCTTCCTGCTAATTGAGCTTCGTTCCAGGAAACATGAGCGACTTGACCGTCACCGGAATGACTTCCGTAATGCCCATCGGTTCGCCAATATCGATATAATCGAGATCGCCGACTTCGATGCCGTCAATCGCGATGATTTCCCGGGCCATTTTGAGTTCCTCTTTGAGGATGCCACCGAGTGATATTGCCACATCGAGGTCCAATGCCAGATAGAGCGGGCTATGGCCACTGTCGGAATGTTCCAAGATCTCTGCAATGCCCTCGGCGACCTTTCTTATCGTCTTATAGTCCAGCTGAGCGTCGAGGGAAAGGGACAAGGCGAGTCCGGAAGTGAAAGAGGTTAGGTCAAATTTCCTCAGTGACTGCTTCAGAGCCTGAGCGACCGAAGCGCCGTCGAGAAGCGACGCCTGGATCACCTTCAAGCCGAAAACCGGCAAGACCTTGGGATTCGAGATGTAGCTCGTATTGCCGCTCGCCTGCACGGTGTATTCCCCCGCTCCAATAACGGTTGCGCGAATGCCTTCGGTGGGCTCCCGGACCATGTCTTTTTTGGCCAGCTTTGCCACATACTCTCTGACGTTCTTGCCCAAGATCGGACCGACGTCGCCGTGCGAAGTCCGGTCGTGGTCATAGACGTGCTCAGAGACACCGCCGGAGAAAACGATGTGGTCCACCTGACTGAGGCCGCGGTAGTTCTTGAGTGGCGGGGTCACCATGAGCTGCTTTGAAAGGGGCAAGGTCGGCCCGTTCTCGATGACGTCGAAAAGAACTTTTGCCATGAGGCCGGCGAAGTCGTCTTTTTGCTGTTGCGTAATTTTCTTCCCGAGCTCAACCGTGTGGCCCAATTGCTTCATGAATACGGCGCCTGCGTCCTCCATCCTTGTTATGACGTTGGTCTCGTCAAAAGCGATGAGCCGGGCGCCGACGCCGATCGCAGCGGTCTGGCTTACGACGCCCCGTTCGATGAGCGCAAATTTGGTTGTACCGCCGCCCATATCGACGTTGAGCACGGGTTTTCCCTCGCTTTTGGCGAGGTCCACGGCGCCACAGCCGTAGGCGGCGAGGAGTGCCTCGTGATTGTGGCCGGCGGCGGCGCAAATGAACTTGCCGGAATGTCTGGCAAAATATTCAACGATGGGCTGCGCGTTTTCTTTCTTGAGCGCCTCGCCGGTGATGATCACTGCGCCGGTATCGATGTCCTCGGGCGCAAATCCCGCGGCGCCGTACGCGCCCTCGATGAAGTGCTTCACCTTTTCAATATCAATCAGCGTGCCGGAGAGGTACGGCGTGAGCATGATGTCCGAGCGGTAAAGAACCTCGCGGTTCGTGACTTTGAAGCGCCCCGATAAAGCCGCGCCTTCCCGCCGCAACGTCAAGCGGGAGAAAACCAAATGGGAAGTCGAAGATCCGATGTCGATGCCCACGCTTTTGAGCGTAAACATCTCCAGGCCTTCGATGTCTTCTATAATGGCATCCGGTCCGAATTGAGAAATATCAAAGTGCTCGTGGTCTTCATCTGTGTCGTGCATTTAATTCACCTCTGAAAATTTACTGTTTCCCCATAGCCTTTGACCACTCGTAGTTCCTGTTGGTGTAGGCTTCGTCGGGCATGAGGGACTGGACGCCGCGCTGCGCCAACTCGTCTTGGAATTTCTTTCTGATCCACTGGTCCTCATCCGGGTACTCGATTTGGTCCTTGGCCCGGTCTTCAACCTTTTCGGCGTGGCCATAGAACTGCATCGGCGAGTGCAGGGCCAAGTACCTCGCAGGTTTGGCCCCGACATTGAAATGCTGGTGGAACCAGCGGTTCGGCGGCACCAAGACGCTGCACTCGTGCCAGGGAGCGACGACCTTCTCTTTCCCTTCTTCCCACATAATGGAATAACCTTCGCCTGCCGGAATAACGATGACACGTCCGGGACCGTGGCGATGGGCCTTCTTGTATGTCTGAGAGCCGAACATCGACATGTGGGCAAACACTTCCGAGTTGGGAAACATAATGGAAACCGTTTTGCCGCCTGCCCCTCTTCTGGCGTTGGCATCGAGCTTGTCCCATGCCCTCATGTCGGGGAAAAAATTGCCATACCAGTAAAGGGTTCTACCCCAGGGATTGGAGCTTGCCGGTTGCTGCACCATCTTGGCCTCGGAGTAGAAGGTATCCTCATCGGCTAAATCGTCGGGACTCAGGTACGGATTGTTGAAGAAGTAGTCGGGGTCCGGCACAGCCGACAGAGCGAGGGGTAGATAGCTGTAATGGAGCAAGCGCACGGGCTTGTCACCCTGCATGTTGCTGAACTGATGGGTACAGCCATGCGGAATCATAAACAAGCTATGGTCCTGCCACTCGAAGCTTTTCTTGGTCCCGGTGCTGTCATACCAGATGGTTGTCAGACCCCGTCCGGAGGCGACGTAAACAACTTCGTCGAGGGCGAATTTCAGAGGGGGAAGCTTCTCCCCCGGAGCAATCTCGGTCACGCGCGCTGAGCTCACGCCTTCTTGTCCGGCAAGTTGGATAAACGCGCTATTGCACTTGCGTTCCTCCCACCAACCGAGTTTGACGGTCCGAAGATCCTCGATGTAGTAGCCCCGGTGAATGGGAATCCCGATAGATTCCATCCAGTAATCGTAAGTAAACAGCTTGCCCCACATGGTCCGTTGGGGTTTTAAAGCAGCCTTTGCCATAGCGTTCTCCTTTGTTTATCGCCTGGTCTCTGTGCCTGCAACCTGGAGGCGGACAAGCGCGCGCCGTAATGCTGCCTCAGCGGCGACGAACTGCTCGTCATCGACACCGAGCCCGACCATTCTATGCTCCGCCAGTTCCTTGGCCCTTTGCGCCCTGGGCACGTCGATTTCATCGGCAAACTCTGCCGTGTTCGCCAAGACCGTCACGACGTTTTGTAACACTTCGGCATAGCCGCCGCCAATCGCGATCGAATGTCGTTCTGTCCCTTGTTTGTAACTCAACACGCCGACCAGGAGAAGCGTCAAAAAAGAAATGTGATTGGGCAAAACTGTGAACTCTCCCAGCGGTCCCGACGCGGTTACCTCGTCGACCTCTTCGTCAAGAGCGAGCCGGGTTGGAGTCACTACTCTTAATCTGAGTTTATCCGCCATCTCTTTTTCGCCCGCCTATGTGTGAGGCGGCCAAACTGCTTGTTTTGTCACTAACTCGCGGGACCTTCCTAATTTATCGCCATTTTCTTGGCCTTTTCGATAGCCTGCTCGATGGTGCCAACCATGTAGAACGCCTGTTCCGGAATATCGTCGTGTTTTCCTTCAACGACTTCTTTGAAACCTCGGATCGTGTCTTTCAGCTCAACGTAAACACCCGGGGTTCCCGTAAAAGCCTCGGCGACGTGGAAGGGTTGGGACAAGAAGCGCTGAATCTTGCGCGCGCGGGCGACGGTGAGTTTATCCTCTTCGGAAAGTTCGTCCATACCGAGAATGGCGATAATGTCTTGTAAGTCCTTGTAGCGCTGCAGAATCAACTGAACATTTCGCGCGGTTTCATAATGCTCCGTGCCGACAACATGCGGATCCAGGATCCGGGAAGTGGAGTCCAGCGGGTCCACGGCCGGGTAAATGCCCAACTCGGCGATCTGACGAGAAAGAACGGTGGTGGCGTCGAGGTGAGCGAAGGTCGTCGCCGGCGCCGGGTCGGTCAAGTCGTCGGCAGGGACGTAGATCGCTTGGACCGAGGTGATGGAGCCTTTGCGCGTAGTCGTGATTCGCTCTTGGAGTTCGCCCAGGTCGGTGGCCAAAGTCGGCTGATAACCGACGGCGGAGGGCATGCGGCCGAGCAAAGTCGAGACTTCGGAGTTGGCCTGGGTGAAACGAAAAATGTTGTCGAGGAACAGAAGCACGTCGCGGCCTTCGTCGTCGCGGAAATATTCCGCCAGTGTCAGCGCCGTCAAAGCGACACGGGCGCGGGCTCCGGGGGGCTCATTCATTTGGCCGTACACCAGTGAGGCCTTGTTGATAACGCCGGACTCCTTCATTTCGAGCCACAGATCGTTTCCCTCACGAGTCCGTTCCCCGACGCCGCCAAAGACAGAGTAACCGCCGTGTTTCATCGCCACGTTATTGATCAATTCCATCAGAATAACGGTCTTACCGACCCCGGCACCACCGAACAAACCGATCTTTCCACCGCGGGCATACGGCGCCAACAGATCGACGACTTTGATGCCGGTCTCAAAGGCCTGAAT
>JBOHVR010000076.1:0-4183 GCA_050735755.1 Binatia bacterium | reverse complement strand
TTCCCTTCGCGTGGTCCACCACGAGCGGCTCTTCGTAGTAATTGGCCACGCACGAGAAGAGAAACTGTTTGTGCTTGTCGAGGATTTCACGCTTGTTCATGTTGGCTTGCCCATGCTTCTATGACGGAACTGCCGGTGTTGACCCGACCGCTCGCGGCGTTAGGACTTGAATCTAGCATTCACATTATTGATTATCATTTTAATTAGGCCAATGGCGCCACCTGAAACGCTAGCGAAAGCAACAAAACGTGTCAATGCAATTGTGTTAGGGCGCATCTCACGGACCCTGGATTCGGCAAAGAGGCGCGCGTTTGTGATTTAGTCGAGGATAGAGAGTGGAAGATAGCGGATCGGCGACGGAGGATCGCGATCTTCTATCCGCGACCTTATTTTTTTCCTGGCCCGTAAATCACCCTGCCAGGCCGCGTCCCCGTATGCTCCCCGCTGTCGATAACGACCGTGCCATTGACAAGAACATAATCGACGCCGCGGGGATATTGCTTCGGATTTTCAAAAGTCGCCGTATCCGCGACCGAGTTGGGATCGAAGATCACGATATCCGCCCAATATCCTTCCTTCAGCAGACCGCGATCCGGCAGACGAAGAACTTGGGCGGGGAGCGAGGTCATCTTGCGCACGGCGTCTTCCAGACTGAGGACCTGCGCCTCGCGCGCGTACTTTCCCAGGACCCTCACGTTTGTGCCGTAGCTCCGCGGATGGGGTTTGCCGGGAAAATTAAGATTGAGCGCGCTTCCGTCCGAGCCAATGGAGACCCACGGAACCTGCATGACGTACCGGACATCTTCCTCGCACATCGTGTGGTGCACGCCGTGAATAAAAACTCCTTCCGCGTAAATCAGATCGAAACAGGTTGCCGCCGGATCCTTTCCCTGAATTTGAGCAATTTCCGCGATCGTTTTACCCTCCAGCGGTTTTAGGTCCGGCGTATCGAAGCGCGCGCCGACGATTCCTTCCCAACCGCCGTGCTCGTTCACGTACTGGTCGAATTCCGGGTCCGCCATCACGCGCGCGCGAAAATCCGGGTTCCTGAATTGCGGCATCGTCTCGCTCAAGGGAGCGTTTTGCACCCAGCGCGGGAACAGCCTGCGCCACGGGTGCTGCATCGCCGTGTAGGGATATTGATTGGCGGTGACCTCAAGCCCTTCACGGCGGGCGGCCTCGATCTGCGCAACGACTTGCCGGACGCGGCCCCAGTTGCTCTTGGCGCGCATCTTAAGATGGTAAACATGCACCGGGATGTTGGCTTCTCTGCCCACGTGAATCGCTTTCTCCAATTCCTCCATGATGTCGAAGCCTTCGCTTCCTAAGTGAACGCCGTAATAGCCGCCATAGCTGCGCGCCACTTTGGCCATCTCCGCCACTTCAGCGGGACTTTCGGGCCCTTTCGCGTGCCAGGCGCACGTCAGGCCAAGGGCTCCTTCTTCCATTGCCTGAGCGACCCAGCGATTCATCTTCTGTTGTTCCTGGGCCGTCGCCGGTCTTTCCTTGAAGCCGATCACCACGCGCTTGATTTGCTGCGGGGAAACGCCCGAGCCGACGTTCATGGCAATGCCCTGATTCATGAGCCGTGAAAAATAGCCGGTAAAGCTCGACCAATCGGCTTCGATGCCGTTCCGCTTGCGGTGTTCGGAGCGGTATTCCTCCAGCACAGGACCCTCCAGTGGAGCGACGGTCTGGCTCTCGCCGATGATGTCGAGCGTGACCCCCTGGCGCACCTTGCTGTGGGCATCGCCATCAGCGATCAGGGGCTGATCGCTGTGCGTGTGCATGTCGATGAAACCCGGAGTTACGACGCGACCCTTTGCGGAAATGGCGCGCGCGCCCGCGTTGGGGCCGATCTTGCCGATGGAGGCGAGCTTGCCGTTTTTGATCGCGACATCCCCGAAGAACCACGGGTTTCCCGTTCCATCAATGATCATCCCGTCATGAATTACAATATCGTAAAGCGCCATGAAAACCTCACCGCTTGGGGATGGATTTTCTTATCGCATAGGTAACGCTGAGAGCAATGGGTCTTGGGAATATCGCAAGAGGATGGCTTCTGGAACCGGCTGGTAAAACCGGATCGATGGCCGCTTGGAGCGGCGCGGTGATCGCATTCATCGTCACCCGGAGATCATTTCGGCCGTCAGTCCAGACTGCGCAGACCTTCCTGGATACACGAAAAGCTGATCGCGCACCGGCCGGCCAGTTGAAGGCGGCGCTGCTAAAATTCCGCGCGCAACGCTTCCAGAGGCGAGCGGCTGAAGATGCCGAGGCAACCCAGCGCGCCGGCGGCAACGGCTAGCGCCGAAACCGCGAGCAACACAAACAGAATCGACATCAGTGGCGGCATGGATAGAGAGGCAAAAAAATAATAGGTCAGTCCCCAGCTGGCGAGGACGCCAAGGACGATTCCGCTGACACCGCCGCAAATTCCCACAGAAAGATATTCGGCGACATGGATCTTGAGAATCTGCGATCGGGAAGCCCCAAGGGTGCGGAGCAGAACCGTCTCCTTCAAGCGCTGGGAATATCCGCTTACGATCGCGCCAGCGAGGACCAGCGCGGCAGTCGAAATGATGAACCAGGAAAGGGTTCGCACCGCAAACGCCACTTTTTGCAGCACGGCGTCAACCGTAGCGAGGATCAGACGGATATCGATAACAGAGACATTGGGATAGGTCTGAACGACGGCGCGTTGCGCGCGCGCCGAGGAGTCATTGGAGTCGGCGCGCGCGGCCAAGACCCGAAACTGCGGCGCGTCTTCGAGCACGCCGCGAGGAAAGACGACGAAAAAGTTGGGTTGGACGCGGTGCCAATCGACCTCGCGAATGCTGCCCACAGCGGTTGTAATCGGAACACCGTCGATATCGAAGGTAAGCTCGTCGCCGAGCGTGACGCCGAGCGTTTCGGCAATTTCCTTCTCCAGTGAAACGGGAACGTTTCCTGAAGGCGTGCTCGCTCCCGTCCATGTCCCGGCCACGAGGGTTTCGGTACCGGTGAGCCGATCGCGATAGGTGGAGCGATACTCCCGGCGCAATGCCCACGGCGCGATCCTAGTCTTGGGATCATCGCGAAGCTTCTCCACCCGGACACCGTTAATCGCAACAAGGCGCATGCTCACGACCGGAACGTCCTGGTACAAGCGCAGCCCCAAAGACCGGATAAGATGGACCAGGCCGTCAGCCTGGTCCACTTGGACATCGAAGAAAACGATGTTGGGCTCATTTTCGCCTCCGCGCTGGGCTATCTGGTCCATGATCATGCCGCGGGCGAGGTAGGCCGTCACGATCAGCGCGGTCACAAGGCCGATCGACAACATCAATACGGTTGTCTGATTGTTAGGCCGGTGCAGGTTCGCGAGGCCCTGCCGCCACACGTAAGGCCAGGAAGGCGCCAAGAAACGCTTCAACAGGACGGCGACCGAGCGGGCCAAAACGATCAAGACTCCTAAGGCTCCTAGAAATGATGCCGTGAAGATCAACGCATGGAGCCAACGGCCGGTTTGGGCCCATGCGAAGATCACGATGGCGCTCAAGAGAAGCGCATAGATCGCCCAAAGCAGGGGATCGCGAGCGGGCGGCATTCGCTCATAAGAGGAGCGCAAGGATAGAAGGGGAGAAACCTTGCGCAGCGAACACAAGGGCAAGAGCGAAAAGAGCAGCGCCAGGCCCAACCCGGTAAGAGCGCCCAATCCGACGCCGCTCAGGGAAAAGGAAAAGTCTACGCTGCCAGGAACAAAGTCTTTGATAGCCCACGGGAGGACTGCCTGAGCCCCCACTCCGATCAGAGTCCCGAGAGCCGTACCCAGCACTCCCACGCTCGCCGCCTGCAGGACAAACACGGCGAAGGCATGATTGGCTTTTGCTCCGATGCAACGCAGGATCGCCGTGGTCGCAATTTTGTTTCGCGCGTAGACATAGATGGCGCTCGCGACTCCTAGACCGGCGAGCAAGACGGCGCTGAAGCCGACGAAGTTGAGAAAGCGCGACAGATTTTCAAAGGCGCGACTCATTGCGGCCTTGCGCCGGCTGACCGTGTCGGCTCTTAAGCGCAGCCGGCGCAGCTCGGGCGTGAGCTTTTGCACGAGCCGGTCAGGATCAACGTTTGGATTCAATTTGAAGTACGTGCGGTATCTGACAATGCTCCCTTTTTGCAGGAGCTGAGTGCGATCCAGATA
>JBOHVR010000075.1:0-2910 GCA_050735755.1 Binatia bacterium | reverse complement strand
GAAGAGGACCTCAACCGTCTCGATCATTACATCGTCGAAAAAAACAAATTACACAACCGCTATCTGCACGGTTGGGGTGTCGTCTGCGGCCTGGAGGTTCTGTGTCATCCCTGTGAAGGGCAGGTCACTGTCAAGTCGGGATATGCCTTAAGTCCGTGCGGTGATGACATCGTTCTGTGCGAGGACGATATCGTCAATATCTGCGATCTCATCCAGCGCTGTCGCGAGCGCGAGCGCTTGGATTGCGAGCCGCCGCGGCGTGCCGGAACGCAGGAGTGCCAGGATGTCGTGGAACAGTGGGTGTTGACGGTCTGCTTCACGGAAAAGCCGTCGCGCGGCGTTACCGCGCTCCGCGGCAGCAGCGAACCGCCATGTTGCTCGCGGTGCAGTTGTGGCGGCTCGTCGGGTTGCGGCTGTGGCTGTCACGAAAGTCAGGTGAGCCAGAAGAAGCCGGCGACGGCAGCGCTCTCCCGCCGTTCGCTTTCGACGGATGCACTGCGCGGTTTTCAGCGCGCCGGCCGCGACCTGTGCGAGCCCACGGTGACCTGCGAAAGCCACTATTTTTCGCTCTATAAAGCGCCGGTCGCGGATCAGAAGGAACAGGATTCCGGCGCGATGGTCGAACGCTTTGAGAACTGCGTAAAGGGTCTCTTTGCAGCCGAGCCGGCGTTACCCGGCAACATTGAGCAGGCGCAGGAATGGTGCTGCCAGTTGAAAGAGAATTGGATCGACTTCTTTACCGATCACGCGATTCACGATTGCCTGGCGCTGGAGCGCCTGTCGCTGTTTGTCTGTCCCGCGCCGAGTCCGAATCAGACGCCGGCGCAATACCGGGTCGCGGTGCTCGTGCAGCTGGCGCCCATTCTCGGGGATTATCTGCGCTCTTGCTTATGCTCGGCGCTGTTACCGCCTTGTCCTGAGCCGGCCGGGGACAATTGCGTACCTTTAGCAACCCTTACCATTCGCAAGAGAGACTGCAAAATCCTTCGGGTGTGTAATTGGAGCCAGCGGAAGTTCGTGACGACTTTCCCCAATCTACAGTATTGGTTTTCATTCTTGCCCTTTGTGCGCAATGTGCGACAAGCGATAGAGAGAGCTTGCTGCCGGCCGTTTCGGAAGCTCGACAGCACCGGAGTTGCGGCGGGCGCAAGATTGGACAAGCGCTTTGTCGCCTTCAGGAGAGCTGCGATGGAAGTCAGTCCCGAACAGGAGTTTTCACGAGTCGTGTTGAACGCCATAGCCAATCGCGATCGAACGATCGATGCGCAGACGCTCTTTCTGGGAGCTATGGAGCTCGAGGACGACAAGCACCAGCCGCTGATGACCGACGCCGAGCTGCGTAATCCACTTCAGTATTTGCTCCTCAATCAACTCGGGCCGCTGATCCAGAGCGCGATCCCGGAGGAAGCCGCGGCACAAACGAGAACGGGATTTGCTAACCTAGTGCGGCTCGTAGTTTCGCCTGAGATCCCCACGGCGGAAATGGAGACTCTTAGAAACCAGATCCAAGAATTGAGGCGCGTTGTCGAGGAGTTAGAGAACCGTTTACGCAACCGCTGAACGGAGGTTGCCGATGCCAGCCGACCAAACCGAACGACCGAAATTTTACGAAGAACAGTACCTTGGCGCCGCTGATCTCACAGCGGTCGTCGATTACGGGCGCATGCAGCAAGCGCGTCATGTGTTGGGCGCGCATACGTGGGGCATCGCCATCGGATTGGCGTTGAAAGAAACGCCCCAGGCCGGCGGCGCGGTGAGCGTGCATCTCTTGCCGGGTTACGCGTGGGACGGTTACGGACGCCCGATCGTCGTGCTCTCGCCCTATGAAATTCCCGAGGAGAAATTCAGCGCGATCAAGTTCGATCCGAGCATTGATACGGATGGAAAGGGCCGCTTGATTCCGATCTGGCTCTGTTATGATGAAACGGCGACCCAGAGCCCGCGCCCCGGATTCGAAGTGTGCGATGTCGCCGATCAGCTCTCGCGCATTCGGGAAACTTTTCGCATCGAGATCGGCGATCAACCCAGCCCGGCGGATCGCTACTCGGGGGTGAATGTTGCAGCCAAGAACATAAGCGATGCGAAAACAGCGTTGCAGGTGTTCGATTCGACGGCTGCCCTTGTGTATGACGAATCCATTCCGCAGCAGAATTTCCCCGATCCTCAAAATCGTGCGCGCTGGTTGATACCGATCGGCTACGTCCGCTGGTTGCCGGTGCAGAACCAGGCGGGCCACTTCGTCGCGCGCGATGACAGCGGGGCGGGCGGACTGCCTAAGGACTCTGATCAAAATCGCATCTTTCGTCGCTACAGCGGCGTCGTGACCGAAGCCATTGAGGCGGCTGACGGCAGAATTCGTCTGAAGCATCGTGGCCATGGCTTTCCCGCAGTGAGGTCGGATGAGCTCGTATGGGTTGAAGGCGATTTGAGGATCGAAGGCGATCTGCGACTTTTCAATCACAAGTTGGATTTCAGAGATAGCGGCGGAATCAACAACGGTGTTCCTCTGTCAATCAATCGCGTGGATGATGCGGGCGGGCGTTTGCAGGTCGTGATCGGCAAGGCGAGCGCGGGGGCGAATACGTTTGCCGTCGGGCCGCTCGATGGCAGCAATAAGCTCAACGCCAAATTGACCGTGCGCGACGACGGCAAGGTCGGTATCGGGACGGCCACGCCGGCGCTGACCTTGGATGTTCAGGGGGATTTCGGCCGTACCGACGGCGCGGCAACGGCACATTTCTGGCAATCACAAGTCGGAGACGTTGGCGGAGGTATTCTTTTTTTGCGCAGCGGCGGCGGAGTTGTGACCTTCGACGGCAACGACAACATCGGAATGGGCACAACGACACCGGTCTCAAAGCTGGAGGTGGCAGGGGATTTTGCGCTGGAAAAAATGCCGCCGGGAACGGG